>CAJOPJ010000132.1 GCA_905236325.1 uncultured Selenomonadaceae bacterium | reverse complement strand
AGAAGCAATCCGCAATGCGTCAAGTTTGATGCTTAAGCTATATAACGCGTTCATTGGCAAAGATTGTTCGCAGGTTGAAATCAATCCGCTTGTCCTGACTGAAGAAAATGAAGTTATCTGCCTCGACGCGAAATTGAATTTTGACGACAGCGCGCTTTTCCGTCACCCCGATATTGTCGAACTTCGCGACGAAACTGAAGAAGACGCTAAAGAACTTCGCGCCGGCAAAAGCGGCTTAAATTATGTCAATCTTGGCGGCGATGTTGCTTGCATGGTCAATGGTGCAGGTCTTGCTATGGCGACTGTTGATATTATTAAATTTTATGGCGGCGAACCTGCAAACTTCCTTGATGTCGGCGGCGCGGCGACTCCTGAAACCACGGCAGAGGCCTTTCAAATTATGATGGACGGCGGACAGGCGAAAGGTATTTTTGTAAATATTTTTGGCGGAATTGTTAAGTGCGACAATATTGCTAAAGGCTTGATTGACGCGGCAAAGATTATTGCAGGCGAAGGAAAGCCGTTCCCAGTGCCTATCGTTGTGCGTCTTGAAGGTACAAATGTTGATGTTGCGCGTCAAAT
Source organism: uncultured Selenomonadaceae bacterium (assembly GCA_905236325.1). GTDB lineage: Bacteria > Bacillota > Negativicutes > Selenomonadales > Selenomonadaceae > Quinella. The sequence goes on along the minus strand of CAJOPJ010000132.1, from coordinate 2,566 downwards.
GCTTAAGGACGCAGCGATTGGAAATGTTATTGTTGCGCCTACAATGCAGGGCGGTGCTGAACAAATTGTTAAGCTGGTCAATGAACAGAAAAGCGCGTGAGGAGGTCGCAAGGTGAGTATTTTAGTAAACAAAGATACAAAAGTTATTGTGCAAGGCATAACAGGAAAGGCGGCGACTTTCCACACAAGACAAATGCTTGATTATGGCACAAAAATTGTCGGCGGAGTTACGCCGGGCAAAGCAGGTCAGCTTGTTGAAGGCGTGCCTGTTTTTAACACAGTTGCCGACGCTGTTAAAGCTACAGGTGCGACTGCCTCAGTTGTTTATGTTCCTGCAAAGTTCGCGGCCGATTCAATTTTAGAAGCTGTTGACGCTGAACTTGATTTAGTTGTTTGCATTACCGAGCATATTCCTGTGCTTGATATGGTTAAAGTGCGTCGCTACATGGAAGGCAAAAAAACTAAGCTGATTGGACCAAATTGCCCGGGAATTTTGACAACTGATGAATGTAAACTTGGCATCATTCCCGGCTACATTCACAAAAAAGGTCATGTTGGAGTTATTTCGCGTTCAGGAACTTTGACTTATGAAGCCTCTTTCCAACTTTCAAACGCAGGTATCGGACAGTCAACGGCGGTCGGTATCGGCGGCGATCCTGTAAAAGGTATTGACTTTATCGACGCACTGAAACTTTTTAAAGCAGACCCAGACACAAAAGCAATTTTGATGATTGGCGAAATTGGCGGCAATGCTGAGGAAGACGCAGCAAAGTGGATTAAAGAAAATATGCCTGAAAAACCTGTCACGGCATTTATTGCAGGTCGTCAAGCTCCTCCAGGTAAACGCATGGGACACGCCGGCGCAATTATTTCAGGCGGCAAAGGCACTGCTGCTGATAAAATTGCCGCGCTTAATGCTGTCGGAATTGAAGTTGCTGACACTGTTGCTCATATCGGCGAAACTGTTGTTAAAACTTTGAAAAAAGCAGGAATTTATGATGAATGTCACACCTGCTAAATTTTTTTAAAAAATTTTTTTGAAATGGAGATGATTTTATGAATACCAGAACACATGAAATTATTCGCGAGTACTTGGACGTTTTAATTTATCAAGCTATTGAACGCCAACTTACTTGGGAAACTTCCGCCGGCGATATGGACATTCGTTACAAAATTTTGGACAAAAACGGCAACCAACTTCTTGGTGCGTCTTTCAGCGTCCTTTCTGCAAATGGCAAAGTCGAACTTACCATCAATGGCGAAAAATTCAAGACAGCCAACAAACCAATTATCGACAAAGTCAGCATGCTTTTCAGAATTATCAACTACGAAAAGAAAGAAAACATCATCAGCGACGCGACAATTAAATTTATGCGCCAGTACACTAAAGAAAACAGGTAAAAAAATTTTTTTTAAATTTTCACTCCGCACGGTCGGAGTTTTTTTATGCGTGAAAAATAAAAAAATCTCAACGACCATTCAAGCCGCTGAGTTTTCTATAAAAAATTCATTTTGCCGCACCTTTTGAAAAAAATTTTATAAACTCTTCCGCAAGATTTAATTTGTCCGGCGCAAGTCCTTCAAGATTATTCACAATTTTTGACAGCGGCGTAACATTACCTGTTAAAATAAAATCTGTCGAAACATTCAAAGACTTAGCCAGATTTATAATTGTTTGCGAAGTCATTCCTTTTTTTCCACTTTCAATATCAAATAAAAATTGCGGAGAAATATTTGCAATTTCAGCAATCTGTTCGCGCGTTTTTTTCTGACCTTCTCTAATTTGTCTAATTCTTGACCCAATTTCAATATTTAAATCTTTTTTAGTCATTCCGGCACATCCTTAAAATTTTTTTAATCATAAATGACAGCCGAAAAATCTTGTATGATAAATCTTTCTAAAGGTCAGCAGGTGACAGTTTATGGAAAAATTACTGATGTTGGCGAAATTATGGGCTATCAACTCGACATGGACAAAGTGGAATAATTTTTAAAAAATATACAAAAAAGTAACTCCGGCAGAAAATTGCTGGAGTTTTTTTTTTGTAGGCTGAAATAATTTGTTGAAAAAATTTTGTTTGTTTAAGTCAAGTGTGTTATTATTAAACAGAATTTAAATTTTGAAATTGAAAAAAATTTTTTTGAGGAGGAATTTTTAAAATGTCTGCAGTTGTTATAACCGGTACACAGTGGGGTGACGAAGGCAAAGGCAAAATTGTAGATTATCTTGCAAGCCAAGCCGATACAGTTGTCAGATTTCAAGGCGGAAGTAATGCAGGTCACACAGTCTCAGTTAATGGCGAAGAATATAAATTGCGCCTCCTGCCTTCAGGTATTTTGTACAAAGGCACAAATTGCGTAATTGCAAATGGCGTTGTTTTAGATCCGCAGTGTCTGCTTGAAGAAATGGACGCAATGCAAAAGCGCGGAATTGACACTTCAAACATAAAAATTTCAAACCGTGCGCACGTCGTTATGTCTTACCACAAACTTTTTGATGAACTTCAGGAAGAAATGCGCGGCGATAAAAAAATTGGAACTACCAAGCGCGGAATTGGGCCTTGTT
>CAJOPJ010000131.1 GCA_905236325.1 uncultured Selenomonadaceae bacterium | reverse complement strand
ATTCCGAACTTGATTTTGGAAAGGTTGAACAAGTGGAATGATGATGAGCTTACAGAATTTGTTGAAGGCAAAGTTTCTGACGACTTGCAGATGATTAGGATTAACGGCTCTGTTTGCGGCGGATTTGTCGGTATGCTTTTGTATGTTGTGTCCTTCGTGATAAATTATTTTATTGGCTGAGGTGAAAATTTTGGACAGATGGAATGACGCAGATACCACGCTGGTTTGTGCGGCGGCGTGTTTTTTAATGGCTGTTGGATTTAAAATTGTCTATCCTGAATCGCTGTTGGCGGAAGGATTTTTATTTGTAACTGAGGCTGCAATGGTCGGCGGAATTGCTGACTGGTTCGCAGTTACTGCGCTTTTTAAAAAACCGCTCGGCTTTCCATTCCACACGGCGATACTTCCAAACCGGCGTGAAGATTTTGTAAAAGCATCGGTGCAAATGGTTCAGAAAGAATTTTTTTCAAGGCGCACGATTTTTAAAAAAGTCGGCAACTTCCACTTACTGCCGCGCTTGATTGACTACCTTGAAAAGCTCGACACCAAAAAATTTCTGCTCGGCGAACTTTTATCAACAGTGCAAAAATATTTCGCAAAGTTGGACAAGGAAAATATTTCCAAAATGCTGGCAAACAAAATCCGCCGCGAACTTGAAAATATTCCTGCAAAAACTTTAATCGACAATGGCGCAGATTGGATAAAAAAATCTGACAAGGATCGCGAATTTTTTATCAGTCTGATGAAAAAATTGCGCATTGAAGCTGCTAAACCTGAAACACGCAATAAACTGCAAAATGTTTTGGAAGAATACGCCGAACAAAAAACTCAATCGGCAGGAATTTTTTCACAGCTGATGACAGGCTTGGCGCAAATGTTGGACTTGGTAAACTTTGGCGAAGCGGCGGAAATTTTTCAAGTTCAGTTGCTTAAGTTCATCGATGAACTTATTGCAGATACGCCACTGCAACGCCAAACGCTGAATGAATGTCGCTTGAAATTTTCAGAACTGACTTCGACTTCTGATTTTAAGGATTTAGTCGTGCGTTTGCAGATTGATTTAACTTCAGCATTGCCGCTCGAAAAAGCCATTGAAACTTCGCTAAAAAAATTTGATGCAGAACTTCAAGCTGTGGATTTTGAAAAAACTTTGTCACAAAAAAAATCGCCGTCACAGGATTTTGGAACTTTGATTGTTCAAATCTTGGACAGCGAATACAACAAGCTGATTGACAGTTTGAAAGTTGACAGCGCAATTAAAACCGCCGCAAATAATTTTATTTATGAACTTACTGCTCGAACTGCGCTTTATGCACAGCCTTTGGTTGGAACTGTTGCAAAAAATGCGCTGGACAAAATGACTGCCGAACATCTAAACAATATTGTTTATGACAAAGCTGAAAAAGATTTTGTTTGGATTAGAATGAACGGCTCGATTGTCGGTTCGATTGTCGGCTTGATAATTTTTGCAATTATCAAAGTCGCCGGTTATTGAAAATTAAATTTTGAACTCATGAACGACCTTTTCCATGTTTTCGGAAAGGTCGTTTAAATTTTTGCTGTTATCGGAAATATCAATAATATTTTCAGCTTGCTCGGCAGTGGCGATTGAAATTGACTCCATCTTGTCGGAAATTTCAGCTGACATTTGTGAAATTTTTTCAGTGCGGCTGACAATATCTTGGATAGGCTCGCGCAAGCTGTTAATAATCATCATAACTTGTTGTGAATTTTCATCTGCCTGCTGAATCATATTTAAAATTTCATGGAAAGACTTGCCGGTTTCTGTAACATTATTTTTGCCTTCATTGACAAGCTCCGCGCCTTGTTGCATTTTAACCACAGCTTTTTCAGTTGTAACTTGAATATTGTTTATAATGTCGCCAATTTTCTGTGCTGATTGCTGGGAACTTTCAGCAAGTTTGCGGACTTCATCAGCAACAACAGCAAAGCCTTTGCCGTGTTCACCGGCTCTTGCAGCCTCAATTGCAGCGTTAAGTGCCAATAAATTTGTTTGTTCGGCAATTGCGGAAATAGCTTCAACAATTGAGCCGATTTCTTTGGAATTTTCGCTAAGTTCCTGAACAATTTTTGCAGATTCCTCAACAGCTTTTGCAATGTCATTCATCTGAGTAACAGTTTTATCTGACATTTCAGTGCCTTCTTCGGCGTTTGCGGCGGCTTGTTGAACAACTTCCAAGCCGAATTGCATTGCCTGCGCTGACTGCATAACGCTTTCCTCAATCTGTTTAATATGCGTTGCACTTTCGCGCAAGGCGTCTTTTTGTTCGTGCGTGTTGTCTGTTGCAGTTGTAACAGTCAGCGCAACATTTTCAAGCAAATTTCCTGTGTGCGTAACTTTGGACTGCATATTTTCTGCGCTGTTTGAAAGTTCACCTGCGGCATTTTGAACTTTGCCGACAACTTTGCGTATATGCCTAAGCACTGAATTTATCTGCGCGGCTATTGTTCCAAATTCGTCCCCAGTTTCAAGGTGAATATCTTGCGACAAATTGCCTTGCGCCGAAATTTCAGTTACGCTGACAATTTGCTTGACTGAACTGCTGATATCACGCGCCAATAAATACAAAATGCTGATTACAAAAATCAAAATCAGGACAACAATTACGCCCATGATGCGAACTAAAGATTCAAAGTCGCTGAGATTTTTTTCATTGAGCAAAACTGCTTTTTGCAAGCCTTCGGCACATTCGACGCTGTCGCTGTTTATAAGTTCAGAAAGTTCGCCAAATGATTCGGTAACTGTGCTGCCCAAAAGTTGCAAACTGCCCTGCGTGTCATTTGCCGCAATTAAAGGCTCAATCTGCTGAAGTTGCGCCTTGTAATTTTGCCACAAAGTCTTTTCCAGGTTAATCATTTCCAAGTCGTGTTGACGCTCGGTTTCGTCGTCATAAATGCTGTTATCTAAGGCTTGTTGATATTGTGCAAAATATTCTTCCACGCGCTGAACTTTTTCCGACTGTCCAACTTGCAAATTTTGCGCGCGATTTGTACCTATAAACAGGACGCGAAAATAAAGCATGCGTTGAATTTCATCAACATTTTGGTTGATTTTTGAAACTGCCAAATTTGATTCCATCCAGTCACGCACATTTGAGCGTTCACTGCTGAGGTTGTTTGAGGAATACAAAATAAACAGTCCGAACGCCGAAATAAAAACAAAAATCAGTCCAAAAGCCAAGACTAATTTTTTTGTTATCGACAGGTTTTTCATTTGCCTACACCTCGCAAAAATTTTTTTCTTGCATTATAAATTACAGTTTGGCAAATGTCATTAAAATTTTTTTACTTGGATTTTTTGGCTCTACGCGCCGCATAACGCTTTTGTGATTCCTGCAAAATTTTGTTTATTGGGTGATTTGTTCGCGTTTCGCAATGTTCATTTCCGCAATAAAGCATTGCCGCGCGGTCTTTAAATCTGTGTAAAAACATTGTTGAACCGCAAGAAGTGCAATTTTTTTCCTGTGGTTCATCCCAACTGTTGAAGTCGCAGGTTTTATAATTTTCACAGCGATAAAGAATTTTGCCGCCTTTGAAGTTGCGTTTAGTCAATCTGCCGCCGCATTTTGGGCATTTTTGTTCAACATAATTTAACAGCGGTCTTGCATTTTTGCAGTCAGGGTAGCCGCTGCAAGATAAAAATTGTCCATACCTGCCGCGCCGAATCAACATTTTTCGTCCGCAAACTTCGCAAACTTCATCAGATTCAATTGCAGGTTCATCTTTTGGCTGTGGATTTTCGCCCAATGACTTCCAAGCCACTGCAAATTTTTTATCAAATTCTGCCAGATAATTTTTTATTACAGTAGTTTTATCAGCCTTGCCAAGCGCGATATTTTTAAACTGTGCGTTCAAATTGTTATAGCTTTCGACGCTGAAAACTTCATCAAAATAACTTCCGAGAGCATTTAAAACTTGATTGCCTAAATCTGTAATTTTGTAACTGCTTTCAAAAAGTTCAACATAGCGGCGGCGAATTAGTGAACTCAAGCCGGCTGAATAAACATTTGCCCAATCAATTTTTAAATTTTCCAATCTTGCAATAATTGTTTGTTCAGTGATATTTTCGCCTAAAACAAATTTAGTTTCAATCGGTGCGCCGGTAATTTTTTTATAAATCAGTTCATACAGGCTGAATTGATTGTTTATTAAGAAATCTTTGACTGATTCAGGAGTGCGATTTTCGGTTGTAATTTTTATTTCTTCGCCGCGCGGAAAAGTTATCAGTCCTGCAAAATCAGATTTTTCAAAACTTACGCCTTCGAACAAAGTTTCGGCAATGAGTCGCGTTTTGATTGTGGAGAAATTTAAATTTATTAACGCTGCGGACTGCAAAGTCGCTATAGTAAATTTTTCTGCAATTTCAAAATCGCCTTGCAAGTGACTATTTTTAATTTGCGCAATTAACTTCAAAAGCAGTGCGCGAAATCTGCCGACTTTAACGCCGCGATAAACAGCACAATTTAAATATTCGCCGATTTTGTAACTGATATATTTATCAATAATTTGTCGCGCTTGGAATGAGTCAACTAAATTTAAATCAATCGTACGCGCATTGTCGAATGATTTTTTCACTGCCGACTTAGTCATTTCAGATATAGTCAATCTGCAACGCGATTTGACATTGACGCCGAAAAGTTCACAACATTGTTTTGCCAAAAATTCGCCTTCGCCGTCCAAATTTGTTGCGAAGTAAACTTTACGCGCATTGAAACTTTCGCGCTTAAGTTCTTGTAAAATTGGACCTTTGCCACGCACTGTTATGTAGTTTGGTTCAAAATTTTCATCCATACCGATTTTGGTTTTAGGCATATCTTTCAAAAAGCCGTCAGTTGAAATTACCTTGTATGCACTGCCAAGAAATTTTTTCAATGCACGCGCCTTGCCTGAGGTTTCAGTAATTACCAGAGTTTTCAATTTGCTTGATTCCGCCACGCGGTTTTCCTCCTAACTAAAATTAAATCAATCTTCGATAGCCGATACCATTGTACTGAATAATTTTTTTTGCTTTCAATCTAGTAGTCAATTCAAAAATTTCACTAGGTTTAAAGTCATCAAGTTGGGCTTCATCAAGTTGGGCTAAAATTTCTTCATCTGTGATATCTTTATCGAACGGTATCAGATTAAAAACTTTTTTTTCGCGTTCGTCAAGTGCAGGCATTAAATTTTTTTCAATTTTAGTTTGAATATTAACTGTCGGCTTAAAATCATAAAAATCAAAAATATCTTGTGCAGAAGTTATCAAAATTGCGCCATCTTGAATCAGCTTGTTGCAACCGATGCTTTTATAAGCAAAAATATCTCCCGGCACAGCAAAAACATCACGCCCGAAATCCGCCGCTAAACCTGCAGTCAAAATTGCGCCGCTTTTTTCGCCGGCTTCGACAACTATAACGCCTTTGCATAGACCGGCAATAATTCTGTTGCGCATTGGAAAGTTGCCTGTGGTTGAAGGAAAGCTCGGCGCAAACTCAGACATAATTAAGCTGCCGTTTTCCAAAATTTCAGCTAAATTTTTTTGCTTTTCACGACTTTCACGAAAACAAATTCCGCAACCAAGTACTGCAACTGTACGACCAAACTTCATTGCATTTTTATGCGCAAATGTATCAATTCCGCGCGCCGCTCCACTGACTATTGTTATTCCGGAAGCTGACAATTTTTCTGCAAATTCAAGCGCAACTTCTTTGCCATAAGATGTACATTCACGCGTGCCGACAATTGCAATGCGCGTTGCTAATGGCTCAAGCTGTCCACGATAATAAAAAATTGCCGGAGGATTGGGAATTTCATTCAATATTGGCGGATAATCTGCGTCGCGAATTGAACACAGTCCGATATTTTTTGTCGCGCAAAATTCCTGCAGTTTTTGCGGCGCATTTGGATTTTGTTTGCGAAAAAATAAAAAAGACTCCCTAGCCTTGAGAGGCAGTCCTGATTTTTCTAAATCTTCACTTTGCGCTTTCCAAATTTGCTCTGCACTGCCAAAATAATCCAGTAAGTGCAAAACTCTTTGTGCGCCGATTTGATTTGCCGCATTAATTGAGGCTATAAAATATTTTTCCAAATTAACCATCTAACCATTAACCACATTTAAAACTGACAATCTAGCT
>CAJOPJ010000130.1 GCA_905236325.1 uncultured Selenomonadaceae bacterium | reverse complement strand
TTCATTTAAAATTTCACGGCGTTTTTTTTCAAGTTCAGAAAAATTATCCAAGTTCAAGGAATTATTTCTGTTTTTCAACATTTCGCGAACTAAATCTAAATTGTCGCGAACAAATTTCATATCAAGCATAAAAAAAATACCTCCAAAACTAAAAAAAATTTTTTTTGAATTTTAGCAACTTTAATCATTCAAGTCAAAAATTTTTCTGTTTTAGTTAAAAATTTTCATTAAAATTGACAATTTTTATTCAAAGTTGCATAATATCGCTAATTTGCCGAAAAAAAATTATAAAAATTCGGAGGTAAAAAAAATGTGTGGAATTGTTGGCTACATTGGAGATAATAAAGCGTTAAATTTTTTGTTGCAAGGACTCAGTAAACTTGAATATCGCGGCTATGATTCTGCCGGAATTGCAGTTAATTGCGGCGAAAATATTTTTGTTGAAAAAGCAGTCGGCAGACTCGACGCGCTTAAAGAAAAACTTCATAATCAAAAAATTGATGGCACAATTGGAATTGGTCATACGCGCTGGGCAACTCATGGTCGTCCTTCTGACAGAAATGCTCATCCGCACACAGATTGCCAAGAAAATTTTGTCGTCGTGCACAATGGTATTATTGAAAATTACATGGCTTTGAAGGAAAATTTAATTTCGCGCGGTCACAAATTTATTTCAGAAACCGACACTGAAGTTGTTCCGCATCTTTTGGAAGAATTTTACAATGGAAATTTTTTGGAAAGTGTTCAAAAAGTTTTAAAAAAAATTGAAGGCAGCTACAGTTTGGTTTTTATGTCAAAAGCGCATCCCGATACTTTAATTTGTGCAAAACAGGATAATCCGCTTGTAGTCGGACTTGGCAACGGCGAAAATTTTATTGCGTCCGATATTCCTGCAATAATTTCAAAAACTCGCAATGCTTATATTTTGAACGACGGAGAAATTGCTGTTGTAAAAAAAGATTCTGTAAAAATTTTTAATCGCAATGGTGAAGTCGTCGAAAAGAAAATTTTTCATGTAAATTGGAATGCTGAAGCTGCAGAAAAAGGCGGCTATGAACATTTTATGCTGAAGGAAATCAATGAACAACCTAAAGCAGTGCGCGATACTATTTCTAAACGCATTTCAAAAGACGGCGCGTCGATTGAACTTGAACTTGGCTGGGATAAAAATTTCCTCGACTCAATCAATAAAATTTATATAATTGCTTGCGGAACTGCTTATCACGCAGGACTTGTTGCAAAATTTTATATTGAAAAACTTGCAAGAAAACTTGTTGAAGTTGATGTTGCAAGTGAATACAGATATCGAAATCCAATTGTTGACGACAAAACGCTTGTCATTGTTATCAGTCAATCCGGCGAAACTTCAGATACACTTGCCGCACTGAAAGAATCACGCAGACTTGGCGCAAAAACTTTAGCAATTACAAATGTTGTCGGCAGTTCAATCGCACGCGAAGCCGAACAAGTTATTTACACAGTTGCCGGACCGGAAATTGCTGTCGCCTCAACAAAGGCTTATACAACTCAGCTGATTTTGGTTTTTATGTTGGCTTTATATATGGCACAAATTGGTAAAACTATTTCAACTGAACGCGCACGCGAACTTATTGACTTGCTGAAAAAAATTCCTGCGCAAATTTCCGAAACACTTTCCGATGTCGATCCAATAAAAACTTTCGCGCGTCAATATGGCTTTAATGAAGATGTTTTTTACATCGGCAGAAGTCTGGATTATTGCGTTGCATTGGAAGGCGCACTCAAATTGAAAGAAATTTCCTACATTCACGCAGAGGCTTATGCTTCAGGCGAACTTAAACATGGAACTTTGGCTTTAATTGTTGAGGGCGTTCCTGTTATCGCGCTCGCAACTCAAAAATCTGTTTATGAAAAAACAATTTCCAACATAAAAGAAGTCAAAGCACGCGACGCTGTTGTTATTGGTATTGGTGCTGCCGGCGATACCGAACTTGAAAAATATCTCGACCATGTAATTTTTGTGCCAAATACCGATGAACTTTTAATTCCGCTGCTAACTGTTGTGCCATTGCAACTTTTGGCTTACTATGCAGCAATAACTCGCGGCTGCGATGTTGATAAACCACGCAACTTAGCAAAATCAGTCACAGTTGAATAAAAAAATTTTTTCCTCCAAAACGGAGGATTTTTTTTTGCAAAAATATTTTTTTAATAAAAATTTTTAAATCTTTAAGCGCAGAAATATTTTTTTCAACATCAATTTTGAATAAAAAAAATAACCTCCACTTGGGAGGCTTTTTTTATTTTTAAAATTTAAATTGCAACTACTGAAATATTTTTTTCGTCAGCAAATTTAATAACATTTTCCCTGTCAACAAGCAAAGTTTGATCTGCTTCAATTGCAAGTGCAGTTGCGCCAACTTCAGCCATAACTTCTAAAGTTCTAAGTCCGACAGTCGGAACATCAAATCTGTTATCTTGTTGTGGTTTAGCGACCTTAACCACAACTGCGCCGCCATTTGCAAGAGTTCCGCCGCGTTTTATGCAAGAATCTGTGCCTTCAATAGCTTCAAGTGCCATAACTGCCAAATTTTTTACAACAACGCTTTGCCCAATATCAAGCCGCCCAAGTTCCTTTGCAATTTTAAAACCAAAATTCATATCTGCCAATTCAGTTTTCGAAGGTTCACGACTTGTCAAAGTGCCTTTTGAAGGCATAAGTTTTTTAATCAGCGCAGTTTGGTCGAAAGTTTCAATACCTGCATTTTTAAGTTCATTAACAAAAGCCAGCATAATTGTATCGTCATTTTTGTTTGGCAGTGACATAATCAGTTGCAACATTCTTGCGTCCGGAATAAGTCCGCCACTAAAAAGCAATTCTTTAGTAACTTTGCCAATCATTGTGACTTTTTTTATTTCATTTTGAGTAAGATAATTTAAAATTGAGTCAAGTTGCGCAATGCTTATAACTTTAAAATCTTTAGCGTAATCTGCAATTGTTGAATCACTTTCAGCCAACAAGCCGACTGCGTAAACTTCATAGCCAAGTTGCTGAGCTGCCTTTGCACATTCAACAGGCAATTTTCCAACTCCGGCTAAAATTCCTAACTTTTCCACTTAAATACTCCTAACTACAAACTACTAACTACTCGGTATCAACTACATCGCGGCGTTCACGGCAAATTCCACGCTCTGCATTACGCAAAAAACGCAGGAAATGTTCGACTTCTTCGCAAGAATCGACTTCTTGCTCAATAACCGCAATAGCTTCAGTCAAACTTAAGCCGGAGCGATACAAAATTTTGTAGGCTTTTTTAATCAATCTGCGCGATTCAAGCGGAATACCTGCGCGTGAAATTCCGACATTGTTTAAGCCGACAACTTTTGCAGGGTGACCGTCCACAATAGTGTAAGGCACAACATCTTGAACAAGTTTACTCATTCCGCCAACCATTGCATTGCGTCCAATTTTAACAAACTGATGAACGCCCGCCATTCCGCCAATAACAACTCTATCTTCCACGACGGCGTGACCGGCACAACTTGCCAAGTTCGACATAATAACGCGATTGCCAAGTAGGCAGTTGTGTGCGATATGAACATAAGCCATAAGCAAACAATCATTGCCAATGCGCGTTTCATTGCCTTCGCCGGTTGCGCGGTGAATTGTTACGCCTTCGCGGATTGTAGTTCTGTCGCCGATAACTGTATAACTTTCTTCGCCTTTAAACTTCAAATCTTGTGGAATTTCGCCTACTGACGCAAATTGAAAAATTTTACATTCATTGCCAATAGTCGTCCACTTCGCAATAACCGTGTTTGGCCCAATTTCTGTACCGTCGCCAATTTCAACTTCATCGCCGATAACGCTGTATGCGCCGATTTTTACATTATTTCCAATTCTTGCACTTGGCGAAATTACTGCGCTCGGGTGAATCATTTCTTGATTTATCATCTTATCCAACTCCCGCCTTAAATCATTGTGTGAAAAAATTTACTGCACAAAGATTAAAATTTTATTACACGCCGAATTTAAGACTTAATAACTTCGCTTTTCTTGAGTGCAAATTTAAAATCTGCCTGCGCAACTTGAGTTTCACCAACAAAGCCGTCAGCATGAAGTACGCCAAAATCACCACGCACTTTTACAATTTCTGCTTTTGTAATTAAGCTGTCGCCCGGCACGATTGGCTTTTTGAATTTAATATTTTCCATTCCGCCAAACAGCGCAATTTTGCCGCGATGTTCTTCCGGATAAAGCATTGCAACGCCGCCAACTTGCGCCATTGCTTCCAAAACCAAAACGCCGGGCATTATTGGGCAGCCGGGAAAATGTCCTGCAAAAAATGGTTCATTCAGCGTAACATTTTTTAAGCCTGTCGCCGACTTGAAAGGATCTATTTCCAAAATTCTGTCTACCAAAAGCATTGGAGGACGATGCGGAAGGATTTTCATAATTTCTTCAATTTCCAATATCATAAATATCTCTCCTCAAAATTTAAAATTACAATGCTTGATTTTTTCGACTGCAAAAAAAAATTTCCTGCAATTAGTCATTTGCCGGAAAAATTTTTAACTTCAGTATTGCGTTCAACAGGCACAAATTCAGATTTATAAATCATACGCTTGCCGTTCATTTCGTCCACTAAATAAATTGGTCTGCGTTTGCTTTCGTGGAAAATTTGTGCCAAGTATTCGCCGATAATTCCAAGTGACAAAAGCTGAACGCCGCCTAAAAATAACATTACCGACATTAGCGTTGGAAAACCGGCTACAGGGTCGCCATACATCAAAGCCATTGCCAAAATATAAATCATATAAATCAGCGCACAGCCCGAAACCGTCAAGCCCAACAATGTCATCAATCTTAGCGGCGCAGTTGTGAAGGAAGTCATACCTTTCATTGCCAAGTTAAACAACGCAAGATAGTTCCAAGTTGTTTGACCGGCAGCACGCGGTTGAACTTCAAATGGAATTTCTTTCTTGCGATAGCCAAGCCAAGTAAACAAGCCTTTGGTGAAGCGTTGATTTTCGCGCATCAGTTTTAAAGCCTCAATGCAACGCCTGTCAAGCAGTCTGAAGTCGCCGACGTCGCGTTGCATTTCATAGGACGTGCTGAATTTTTTCATTACGGCGTAAAAAATATTTGCGCAGGTGCGTTTAAGCCAAGATTCGCCCTTTCTGTCAACGCGCTTAGCGCAAACATCATCGTAGCCGGCTCGCCACCACTTAATCATTTCTGCAATGCGTTCCGGCGGATGCTGTAAATCAGCGTCCATGATAATGACAGCGTCGCCTTCTGCGTAGTCAATTCCAGCCATCATTGCCGATTCCTTGCCGAAATTTCGTGATAAACTCAAGTAAGCAACATTGTTGTATTCAGCAGAAATTTTGCGCAATTTTTCAAGCGTTGAATCGCGGCTGCCGTCGTTCACAAAAATATAATCAAATTCTGTGTTGGGAATTTTTTTAACTTCGGCTTGCACGGCAGGATAAAACATTTCGATGACTTCCTGCTCATTGTAACACGGCACAATAATTGTAATTCTATCCACTACCAACTACCTACTAACTAATCAAGGACTGAACTCGACGCGAACTCTGGTTCCGCGTTCAACAACTTCACCTGGCGCAATACTTTGTTCAACTGCAAAACCGCTGCCGGTGCTATCCAACTCCAAACCAAGTTCATCAGCCAACCTTGCAACTTCGCGTATGCTTTTGCGTTTGAAGTTTGGAACAACCGCACTGCCTTCCGGAACATTTTCATTTTGGTAATCAAACTCGACTTCAGCAGGTTCATCATATTTTGGGTTTTCGAGTTCGACGCGCTGATTTAAAATCATTGAACTGCCTGCGCTGTCGCCTTCGCCAACATCTTCGCCAAGTTCTTCTTCAATCAAATTAACATCGCTTGGCTCAATTCTCAAGTACCTAAAAATCTGCGACAAAATACGCCCTGCAACCGGCGCGGCAATTTGTCCGCCGTAAAAACTGCCATAAGGCTCATCAATCACAACAAGCAATGCAACTTGCGGATTTTCAACAGGACCGAAACCGCAGAATGAGGCAATATATTTGCCTTCGTCGTAACCTGTGCCGTCAGAATTGACTTTTTGCGCTGTACCTGTTTTACCGGCGACTCTGTAGCCGCGAACTGAGGCTTTTTTGCCGCCGCCTGTAGCTACAACTTGTTCAAGCAAGCCGACTAAGGTTTTATCAGTTGCGCTGTCAATCACTCGGCGCACTTCTTCAATATGCGTTTCTGAATAAGTCGTGCCATTTGCGTTCTTAATGCTTTTTACAATGTGCGGTTTAAGCAAAATGCCATCGTTAGCAATTGCGCTCATTGCCGTGACAAGTTGCAGTGGCGTAACGGCGACGCTTTGTCCAATCGCCATTGTCGCAATATCTGAATCTACCATATCGTCAGGTTCATACAAAAGTCCGACTTCTTCGCCCGGAAGTTCAATTCCTGTCTGTTCGCCAAAGCCAAATTTTTTTGTATACTCAATCAACTTGTCCGCGCCTAAATCTAAACCTACCAATGCAAAAACCGTATTCAGCGACTGCTTAACTGCGTCAGCAAATGTTACTGTGCCGAAACTTGCGTCGTTCCAGTTTTGAATACGCTTACCCGAAACCATTACAAAGCCCGGATCTACATAAACTTGATTCGGCGAAACAACATTTTCTTGCAGTGCCGCCGCCGAAGTTATCGCTTTGAATGTTGAGCCTGGTTCATAAACCATTGACACTGAAAGATTTTTCCAAGCCAATTGATCATAATCCCAAAATCTATTTGGATTGTAACTTGGGCGATTTGCCATTGCTAAAATTTCGCCTGTACGCGGATCCATTGCAATGCAAGTTATCGACAGCGGAGAATTTTCAGCCATAGCTCTGTCAAGTTCCTGTTCAACAATAAATTGAATCGCACTGTCAACTGTCAGCTGAATTGTTTTGCACATATCGCCTTGATAGCCGTGACGCACAAAAATTGATTCCAAAATCGGTCGTTCTTGTGTATCTGTATATAAAAATGACTCAGTTACTTCGCCTTTGATATATTTATCCAACGCCTGTTCAATACCGTCCAAGCCTTTATCATCAGTTCCGACAAAACCAAGTAAATTTGCCGCCAAGACATCGTTAGGATAGTAGCGTTTGGCTTCGTCGCGGAATCCAAGACAACTTGCATAACCTTTTTCGCGAATCAGTGCGCGTATGGCCTCATATTCAGATTGTTCCATTCTGCGCTTAACCCAAGAAAATCCGCCGCCAACATTTATATCTTCCAAAACTTCGGCTTCAGTTTTGCCGACAAGTGGTGCCAAATCTGCCGCAAGTTGTTCAGCATTTTCAACATGATTTGGATCTACAAATAGCGATTTTGTCATTGTGCTTGCCGCAAGTTCACGACCATTTCTGTCAATAATTGCGCCGCGTGGAGATTGAACTAAATAATCCTGTCCAACTTGATAACGCATACGCTCGGCAAGTTCACTGCCTTGCACAAGTTGTAACCATGCGTACCGCCCAATCACCAACAAAATAAAAAACATCATCACAACTACCAAAATTGTGATTCTGCGCTGTACACTCAATCTGTTATTTTCCACTAATTTTTACCTGTCCAAATTTCATTATTTTTTCAATTTTATAGAAAAACTATTTACCTGTCAACATTTTTAACAGCCTGCGACTATAAAAAAAATCTTGACGCTAAATTTGCATTGTGTTAAATTTCAATTCAGATAAAATTCACAAACTGGAGATATTGACAATGAAAAAATTTTTGTCAATTGTTGCGACGGCTGTTTTCATTTGTAATACAGTTCAAGCCGCGCCGATGACTTTAAATGTTCACGACGCAGACTTACGCGCAACAATTATGATGATTGCTAAAGCCGGCAGATTAAATCTTTCACTGGACAATTCAGTTTCGGGAAAAATTTCAGTTGCGTTGAATAATTTGGAGCCGGAAAAAATTTTGGAAATTATTGCGCGAACAAATAATTTAAATATCACGCACGAAGGCAGAGTTTATATTTTAACAGCGGCGGCAAATAATTCACTGCGCGAAAGTTTTGTTTTGCCAATCAAGTTCGGCGACGCAGAATTTTTGCGACAAGCTGTAATAATGTCGCTTGATGTGCCGATTGCTGAAAATAATTCCAACGCTGAAAATAATTCTGAAACTGAACAAAAAATTTCTGAAAACAATAGCAGTCGCGTTTTGATAAATTCAGATGTCAACGCGCTTATTTTGTATGGCACGCAAGCTGAATATGAACGCGCACAAGATTTGCTTGAAACTTTGGATATTGAACTTAAGCAAGTTTCAGTTGAAGCAAAAATTGTAGCTATAGACAAAAATGCCGGCAAAAATTTAGGCGTAGAATGGATGTGGTCAAGTGTGCCGCAATATCCTGAACGCGATATTGAAGTTGACGAAACCAGCAATGGCAGAGTAATTATAACCGAAGAATATACGCGCCAATCAAACGACAATACAGGCTATGGAATTTTGCAATTTGGACGCGGACCTGCCGGAGTGCCTTTTGAGTGGTATTATGGCGCAAAATTAAATGCACTTGTAACTGACGGTAAAGCAGAAATTCTTTCGCGACCGAATGTAACTACAATTCAAGGACGCGAAGCTGTAATAAATGTTGGAAGTTCAGTTCCCGTGCCGAAAGTCTCAACTACAAATTCAACAACAACAACTTCCATTGAATACCGCGACGCAGGAATTATTTTGCGCTATACGCCCAGAATCAACAGCGACGGCACAATTACCGCAACAATTCATACAGAAGTCAGCACGCCGCAATATGTCGAAGATTTGAAGGCATATAGATTTAATAAGCGCACGGCAGATACAACTGTCACTTTGCAAGACGGCGAACCAATGATTATTGGCGGACTTATCAGTTCAGAGGAAAGCCGCAGTTTTAGTAAAATTCCATTTCTTGGCGACTTACCAATTTTAGGTGCGCTTTTTAAAAATCACAGGCGCAGTCATTCAGAAACTGAATTGATGATTTTTTTAACGGCGCGTGTTATTAAATAAAAAATTTTTTTACTTGCAGGGAATTTTTATTCTGCATTGAATAACTAATAAAAATATTTCGAAATTTATTTTAACCTTCGAAGGGGAGCTGGTATCTTGGAAAAGTCTACAGTCATAGGTATTGTTGCAGGACTTATTTCAGTTTTTGTCGGTATGATTATTAAAGGCGCGCCGCTGTCGTCAATGGCAAACCCCGCAGCGTTCTTGATTATCATCGGCGGAACTTTCTCCTGCTTGCTGAACGCGTTCCCAATGGACGTTGTTACCAAACTGCCTACGCTGTTCAAAATTTTGTTTCACGCGGATGACTTCGGCAGCAAAGGCGATTTATTAAAAACATTTATCGAACTTGCACAAGTTGCGCGTCGTGAAGGTATTTTGGCGCTTGAAGGCAAAGTTCAAGATATCAACGACCCATTCTTCCGCAACGGCTTGAGCATGGTTATTGATGGTATGGATCCTGAGTTTGTCAGCGATGTTTTGGACGCAGAACTTGCTGTAATGGAAGAACGCCATGCAGAAGCGCGTTCAATTTTAACACAGGCAGGTACTTACGCGCCGACACTGGGCGTTTTGGGTGCGGTTGTCGGTCTTATCGCCGCACTTGCCGACTTGTCAGATGTTAACAAACTTGGTCACGCTATCTCGGCAGCGTTTATCGCAACAATTCTTGGTATCTTTACAGGTTATGTTATCTGGTTGCCTTTCGCTAACAAGCTGAAAGTCAAATCTGCAAATGAAATCAGTCACAAACGCATGATTATTGAAGGTATTCTTTCACTGCAAGCCGGTGATTCGCCAACAGCTATCGAAGCTAAATTGATGGTTTTCATTCCGCAGAAAGAACGCGAAGCTATCAAAGGCAGCGAATAATATTTAACAACGAAAGGAAAATTTTTCTATGGCTAAAAAGAAACGCGGCAAAAAACATGAAGAAGAAGCCAGTGAGGCTTGGCTTTTGCCATACTCAGACTTGATGACTTTGCTTTTGGCGTTGTTTATCGCGCTGTTTGCAATTAACGCTAAACCTGACTCAGAAAAATTGCAACAGTTGGCGCAAGCCTTCTCTGCAGCGTTCAACATTGGTGGTCCTTCATTTTTTGACAACGCCGGTCCAAATATGAGTATGCAACGCCAAATGATGTCAACCGAAGATCACGGCAATGAGGCTTACTTGAAAGAAAATCAGTCACTTGAAGATATTCAACAGCAACTTGAAGCCTATATTCAGCAAAATTCGCTGGAAGATCAACTTTCAACGCAACTTGTCGAAGAAGGCTTGATGATTCGCATTAAAGAACGCGCATTGTTTCCTTCCGGCTCAGCAGAACTTGTTCCTGAGTCACAACGCATCGGTCCGGTTGTTGCAGGACTTTTGGCTGCTGTACCTGAACGCGTCTTAATTTCCGGTCACACAGATACCGACCCAATCAATACAGCGCAATTTCCTTCAAACTGGGAACTTAGTTCCGTTCGCGCAATGACTTTCATGAAATATTTGCTGTCAATAAATTCAGACCTGAATCCTGCAAGATTTTCAGCTATCGGTTACGGCGAATATCGACCAATCGCAATGAATGACACGCCGGAAAATAAACAGCTCAATCGCCGCGTCGAAATTTTAATTGCGCGGACTTTGGCTTTCAATCCCAACGAAGGCGTTTACAATCAATCTGATACAGATCTTGTGGCAAAATGATTATCGGAATTGGAACTGACATTATAGAAATTGAACGCGTCCGCCAAGCTGTCGGGCGTGATTTTTTTAAGCAAAAAGTCTTCACAACTGCTGAACAAAATTATTGCGAAAGTCGTGGCAAACAATCTGCAAGTTCATATGCCGCACGCTGGGCTGCTAAAGAAGCTGTTTTTAAGGCCTTCGGTACAGGAATTTTCACTTCATTAACTGATGTCGAAATTAAAAATAATCAGCAAGGTAAGCCTGAAATTTTTTTGCACGGCAAGGCAGCAAATTTTGCAAAATCTATCGGCGTTGAAAAAATTTTTATCACTTTAAGCCATTCAAAAGACTTTGCAACTGCAACTGCACTACTTAGTGCTTGATTTTTTCAAACGCGTGTGCTATATTTTGTCAATGTGAAATTTTGTTTATCGAAAGGAGTTTTAAACTTTGCCTAACATTAAATCTTCAATGAAGTCTATCAAGAAGGACAGAAAAAGACATTTGCGTAACCTTGCGGAAAAAGACAGAATCCGCAAAGCACGCAAAGACTTGATGGTTGCTATTGCAAATAACGACGTGGAGGAAGCTAAAAGACTTCTGCCACTCGCACATAAAGCCTTAGACCAAGCAGCTGCTAATAACACAATTCACAAAAATGCAGCAGCACGCAAAAAATCTAAATTAGCTTTAAAAGTCAACGCAATGCAGGCTTAAAAAATTATCCCGACTCAATTTGAGCCGGGATTTTTTGTTGCGAAATAATTTTTAACCAAGCAATTCAGCTTTTAAATTTTTGTAACCTTGAGTCAGGTAAGGCAGATTTTGCGATTCAGAAAAATCACTGCCGAAAGGACAGGAACTTACAGCCAAAATTGGCGGCGACTGAATACGCTTTGCAACTGACATACCTGTAAATAAATTCCACCAATGCTCCAAGTCGTCAGTAAAATCCTTAGCAGTCGGAAAATATTTTTTAACCAAACCTGCCGCGCAACCAATTTCACTTTCCAAATTGCCTTCGCTGTAGAGTTTTAAAATCTCTTCCGGCGCAAGATTTTTTTCAACAAAAGCGCGGAATAAAAAGTCGTGGTAAGGATATTTCAGCGGATCGCCCTTGCCTTCGTCCACATTTTGATTTGTAGATAATTCGGCACTCGGCACAATGTCAATAATTCCTTGCGGAATGACTTCGCGCTTGTAAACTTCGGAATTGAAATAATCTGCCAGCGCGTAAATTTGGAACTTCCACAGGTCAGCCAATGCGCATAGAAAACCGGCTTCGTCGCCATACAAAGTTGCATAGCCGACAGTAGTTTCGGCTTTGTTGGCGTTGCAGGTAAAAACTGCACCGATTGAAGCTGCAACTGCCGCCAAAATTCTTGAACTTCTATCACGCGCTTGAATATTTTCTTTCACAAAGTCAGAAATTTTAAAATCTGCGCCTTCCAATTGCTTAACAGTGTAGTCAACAGAATCTTGAATCGGCAGGACGCAATAATTGCAGCCAAGATTTTTTGCAAGCTGTTCACTGAGTCCACGCGTCGTTGCTGAATTAAATTTGCTGGGCATATTTACAAGAAAAACATTTTTTGCGCCAAGAATGTCAGTATAAAGTGCGGCGGCAACTGCGCTGTCAATTCCGCCGGAAATGCCGATAACAACTTTTTGCATATTTATTTGTTGCAGAAATTTTTCAGTGCCGAATCTAACTGTGCGATAATTTTTTTCAACTTCAGATTGCGCCGGAATTTCAAGTTCAGCCATTGAATCAATTTTTTCAGAATCGACAATCAATAAATCTTCAGCAAAAGATTTTGCCTGCATAACAACCTTGCCGTGTGAATTGAAAATTTTACTTTCGCCTGCGAATGTGTAAATTGTTTTGCCTTTATTTTGAATACCAACGCAGGAAAGTTGGTAATTTGTAATTGGTAAGTTTGTAGTTTTTTCAGCGTCGATTATTAGCTGTAAATTATTTTTATCGGCAGCGTCCTGTATTTTTTTTTGCCAAAATTTGCAGTCATTTATAAAACTTTCCTGCTGAAAATTTCTGCCGACAAATTTTCCTGTAAGCGCAAATTCAGGAAAAATTATAACTTCAGCTTGTTGATTTTTTGCTTGGGCAATGAAGTTAAGCATTTTTTTTGCGTTGCGTTCAACTTGACCGGCAACGACTTCAATTTGTGCGATTGCGATTTTCAAATTTATCAGCTCCTTACAAATTATCTAAAATCTGTTTATACGCGCCTTCGAGCATTCTGGTGTAATTGATTGTGCCTAAATTTTGCGCATTGGCAACCATTTGACGCAAATTTTTATGCAGGACATCTAAAGTTTCGGTGTCATTGGCAATGGCAACTGCGCGTTCAATGTACTTTTCGACTGAATCGACAGCTAAATCTTCCGCGCCGACTTGTTGTAAAATACTAAGACCAAAGCGCGTATTGCGGCGTTTGCCATACATTGTCAAAACAGGCGTCCCCATGTAGAGCGCATTTAAAGTTCCTCCGGTGCTCACGCAAGGATAAGTATCCAAAATCAAGTCAAATTTTTTCATTTCAATCATTTGATCGCCTTCTTCAGGTTCAAAATTGATTTGATCCATGTTGAAGCCGATTTTTTTCATTCTGTAATAAAGTTGTAAAACAGTTGTTATTCCGGAAAATTCCGGCGCACGCATAGTCAATTTTGCAGTTGGAACTTTTTCAAGAATCATACGCCAGATATTTAAAATTTCATCGTTCATTTTTGAGTAACTGCAAACAGTTGCAAAAGTGACAAATTTATTTTTTATGCAAGGCGCACCTTCGGAAACCGGCGCATCACTGCGTTGTGCATAACAAAATTGGCTTGGCAAATACAAAAGCTTTTCAGCAAAATATTTTTCATTTTCGCCTTTAAGATCTATTGTCTTGTCAGTGATGAAATAATCAATCGACTTTAAACCGGTTGTTGCGGCGTAACAAATTCCGCTGATTTGCACCGGCGCAGGTTTATAGGCAAAGACAGGTAATTTATTTTCTTCGCCGTGACCTGTGAAGTCAACCAAAACATCAATATTGTCGGCGTGAATTTTTTCTGCAAGTTCGGCGGCTGAAAGATTTTGAACCTCAACAAAATTTTCAACATTGTTTTTAAAAATTTTTGTGTAATTATCGGCATTTTTTGTCAGGTTGTAGCAAACGACCTCAAATTTTTCTTTGTCATGGCAAGAAATAATCCCCAGCAATGTTGTGAAATTTTCAGTCCACTTGAAGTTTGCGGAAAGATAGCCTACTTTAATTTTCTCGCCGCGTTGATGATATTCTGTGTAAGGCTGAATATTTTCAAGCAGATTTTGATATTCAAAATGAGCCTCTGCAACATCTTCACTTGGAATTTCAAGATAATTCATTCCGGAAAGTGCCGCGCTTGTAAGTTCAAATTTTTTGTCGCCTTGAGCAAGCTGTGCGGCTTTGTTGTAACTTTCGGCTGAATCTAAAGGCTGACCATTCATACGCGCCAACTTGCCGCGTCTTGAAAGATATTCAACAAAAAATTCTTGTGTGGCATCAGTTTTTTCTAAAATTTCGCCGCATTTTTTAATTGATTCATAAGCATTGGCAAAGTCCAAAAGTTCCTGCTGACAATCTGACAAATGCAAATAAATTTCAGCAGCGCGTGGTGTTGTATTACATTGCGCGGCTTGTTCAAAATAATAAAGTGCGCGTTTTGTGTTGATTTGATTTTTATTTTGAATGTTGAGTGCAAGATAATTTTGTGCGCGATTATAAAATTCTTCCGAAAGTTCCGGAGTAACTTCAGGTGCGTCTTGTGGAAAGTCAGGCAATTCTTCGCCATTTATCCAAGCGTTATAAATTTTTTCATAAGCCGCTTCAACTTCCGCCATATAAATAATATCGTCCATAATTGGCGAAGTTTGCATTCTGCGGCGAAGTGTCAAATGATAATCGCGAATCCTATCCCAATCATTTGCAAGGTCAACAGCAATTTTAATATATTCTTCCTCATTAAATGCGCAAAGTTCATCAAGCCCCATGTTGTGCAGGAGTGAATAACCGAAACGCGAATTGTGCCTGTCGCCAACCAAAGTTATCACAGGAACGCCCATATACAACGCGTCGCAAGTTGTTCCGCCGCCGGGGTATGGAAAAGTATCAAGCGCAATATCAGTATCATTGTAGCGGTGGAGATATTTTGGTTCGTCCTGTTCATAGTCAAGCCTGTCGATTGGAAAATCAGCTGCCTTCAGTCTTTCAAGAACATAATTTGTGCCATATTCATCACGGAAGGATTTTGATTTAACTAAAAATCTTGCGCTTGGAACTGCCTTCATAATTTTTGCCCAAATGCGCATCATTTCATCAGTAACTTTTGTGAACATATTAAAGCTGACAAAAGTAACAAAGCCTTTTTTTGTGCAAGGCGCAGGAGAAATTGGCTCTGGCGCGTCGTGCCACATATAGCAAAAATGACTGTGTTGAAGGCGCAACATTTTTTCTGTAAAAAATTTTTCATTCAAGCCGACAGGATCTGTAAATTTATCAACAATGAAATAATCAACAGGTTTAAAGCCGGTTGTATTAAACCAGCCAATGCCGCTGATTTGAATCGGCGCAGGTTTATAAGCCAAAGTTTCTAAGCAGTTATTTGCCGTGTGACCGGAAAGATCTATTAAAATGTCAATTTCATCATTTTTGATTTTTTCGGCAGCAACAGGCACGGTATCGAATCTAATATTTGTATAGTGATCTACATTTTGCTCAAAAAATTTTGTAACATTATCTTCGCCATTTCGTGCATAGATATAGACTTCAAATTTGCTTTTGTCATAGGACAGGAAAAAAGCGTAACTGAAAAATGCAACTACATGGCGGCGTATATCCGGCGAAACATAACCAAGTCTGATTTTTTCGTGGCGGGGATGAGTTTTATAAAAATGATCGTAAGGAACTTCATATTGATGCAACTTGTTATAAGACAAAATTTCTTCAAAAAGCTTTTCACGACTGACATTTACATTGTGCAAACTGAACAGCAAATTACTTAAATCCTCACGCCGAATTTTTTGACAAGTTGCCAATTCGCCCGGGTCTGTCACGCCTTCAAGATTCATTTTTGCGTCAATTTCATAGTGCTCGACGCTTTTTTCTGCGTTGCCAATGTAGCGATAAGCATGACCTAAAATATTGTGTAGCATCATTTCATGCATTTTTTTAATGCCTTTTAACTGCAAAGCTTCTTCAGCATATTTTATGCAGTTGCCGTAATCGCGCTTTAAATCATAGACTCTTGAACGCAAGAAGTACACATAAGGCGAAGGCTCAAATTTCTTAAGCATATAATTAACGCCCATTTCTGCGGTGTCAACAAGAGCATTATCAACGCAAATTGCAGTGGTATTTTCTGCAACGACCAATTCCGGCGGCTCAAGTTCAAACATCTGTTTTGCAATTTTATCAATTTTTTCTTTGTCGTGTGTTTGAGTATGTTCTTTAATCAATTCTTGCGTCAATTCTGCAAGTTTTGTTAAATTTTTGTCATTGGCTTTTTTGTTTTTAGGTTTAATTTTCCGCATTTCGTCCTCCCAATTTTTCATTCTTTTTTCTGCAATAGCAACCAACCTGTCATTGAACATTGTCGGAATTTTGCCTTTGTAATTTTTGTATTTTTCCAGTGCAGTTTTTAATGTTTCAACAGCTTCATCTAAATTTCCTTGCTGTGCAAAACATTCCGCAAGTTCGGCAGTAAATTCCGGCATATCGGGAAAATCTTTAATTGCGCGTTCAACAAATTGCTTACGTTCTTCAACAGGCGTATTGTTGCCTGCCGAAATTGTCAATAAAATTCTGTAGCTGACAATTTTTTTGTCGCCATTTGAATCAATATCCAAAAGCGCGTATTTTTTTGCATTTTCAAAATCTCTAACGCCGCTGTAACATTCAGCAAGATAGCAATAAATTCTTTGCGGCTCGGAAGTTGTTTCAAGTTCAGCCAAAAGCATTTCTAGATTGCGCTTTGCTTTTGCAACAGTCAGCGATGCTGAATAGCCTGTGTGATAAAGCGTCAAAACATTTGCCGGCGCAGTAACACATTTTTGCAAAAGACCTTCGCCTTGGCGCAGTTCTTCATGAATTTTGCCGACATAGTGAATATTTAAATTGTTTTTAAAAATTCGCACGACAAAATTTGTATCTTTGACTTTGTTGCGATTGTCCTTGTCAATGTTAACCAAAAAAACCTGAATTGCATTTTGTTTAACCTGTTCAACTTGTTCAATGGCAGGACGCAAATTTTTGGCAGTTTCTTTGGAAAAAAATTCATCCGCGTCCAAAAATAAAATCCAATCGCCTGTTGCCTTACTTAAAGCAAAATTTCTCGGCGTGGAAAAATCATTTTGCCAGTCTTGAAAAAAAACTTTCGCGCCGAATTTTTTTGCAACTTTAACGCTTTGGTCTTTTGAACCGGTATCGACAACAATAATTTCATCGACAAATTTTTTTATCATCGACAGCGAAAGTTTCAATTCAGCCGCATTATCGCGTACAATATAGCAAGCTGAAATTTTTATTTTTTTCATGAAATAACCTCCTAATTTTCTACTCCTAAATTTTCAACTTCAAACTTGGTTATATTTATGTTAAAATATGCAAAGTTCAAGAAAGGAGCTAATTATGAGTATACTAGATAAAATAAAAAAAATCCTGCCAAAACGCAAGGAGCCGGAGTTAAAAAATAATACGCCGAAGGAAAGAGAAAATATTCGCAAGACTTTTGGTGCTTATTGCAAAGCTAATCACGGCACGGAAGAAGGCAAACTTTGTCCAAAATGCACTGCGCTTTTGACTCAAGTAATGCTAAAAATTCAACGCTGCCCATATGGCATCGGCAAACCACTTTGTGATCTTTGTGAAACGCCTTGCATGGGCGAAACTGTCACTAAAGACTTTCGCAATGTTATGAACGCAGGCAGAAAAAAAATGCGCCTTAGCCATCCACTTACCGTTGTCCGTCACAAATTGGCAAGCATGGGAATGGAATATGCAAAAATGCAGCGCGATAAAAAATCTACCGATAAGCAGAAAGAACAAGAAGTCAAAATGCGCGAAAAAATTGCAAATGCTACGCGTTCGCCTAAAAAATCCAAACGCAAGAAAAAGCATTAAGCCGGAAAGGTGGTAAGTTGTCAGGTGGTAAATAAATTAGAAAAATCCGCCGCCGCATTTGAAAAAGCAAAAAAAATTATGCCAGGCGGAGTTAACAGCCCTGTTCGCAGTTATCAAAATGTCGATTGCACTCCGCCATTCATCAGCCACGCCAAAGGTAGTAAAATTTCTGACATTGACGGCAATGAATACATTGATTTTGTAGGCAGTTGGGGTCCTGCAATTTTAGGTCACGCCCATCCTCAAGTTGTAGAAGCACTTCAAAAAGCAGTTGAACGCGGCACAAGTTTTGGTGCGCCGACTGAATTGGAAACTGAACTTGCTGAACTTGTACAAAAATTTTATCCTACTATGCAAGTGATGCGCATGGTAAATTCCGGCATAGAAGCAACAATGAGCGCACTTCGACTTGCACGCGGCTTTACCGGCAGAGATAAAATTGTCAAATTTGAAGGCTGCTATCACGGTCACAGTGACAGTCTTTTGGTTGGCGCAGGCAGTGGCGCAGCAACTTTTGGCGAACCAACAAGTCCCGGCGTTACACTTGGCACTTCGCAGGATACTATTGTTTTGCAGTATAATGATATTAAGTCTGTCGAAAAAATTTTTGCTGAATATGGCAGCGAAATTGCGGCGGTAATTGTTGAACCTGTTGCAGGGAATATGGGGCTTGTTCCCTCAAAGAAAAATTTTCTGCCAAAACTGCGCGAAGTCACTGAAAAATCAAATGCACTGCTGATTTTTGATGAAGTTATGTGCGGCTTTAGAGTTGCAAAAGGCGGTGTTCAGGAAAAATACAATGTTAAACCCGACATCACTTGCTTAGGCAAAGTTATCGGCGGCGGACTGCCTTGTGCAGCTTATGGCGGTCGCGAAGATATTATGCGCAATGTTTCGCCCGACGGCAAAATTTATCAAGCAGGAACTTTAAGCGGCAATCCTTTAGCTATGACTGCCGGAGTTGAAACACTGAAAATTTTGCTGAAAGATGAATCTTACATTGATAAGCTAACTAAAAAAACCTCCAAGCTGATTGAAGGTTTAAAAATTAAAGCCGAACTTGCAAATGTTGACGTTCAAATTCAGCAAGCCGGCTCAATGTTCAGCATTTTTTTCAATACAAAAAAAGTTTCCAACTACATTGACGCAAAGTCTTCTGACCAAAATAAATTCAAGCGTTGGTTTATAGCAATGCTTGAGCGCGGAATTTATCTTCCGCCTTCGCAATATGAAACAATTTTTGTATCGCTGGCGCACACAGATGAAGATTTTGCAAAGACTTTGGACGCGGCGGAATCAGCTTTTTTTGTGTAGTGGCAAATTTATAACTTCGTCGCAAATTTCCAAATCGACTGAATCATTACTTGCCAGCAAAATAATTTTATCAAACTTTGCTCCACGCTGAATTTCAGTGTGGAAAATTTTTTTGCCTTCAAAGTCCAGGTTTGAAGTTGGTTCGTCCAAAAGCCAAATTTCAGCCTCAACGCTAAGTAAAATCGCAAACTTCAAACGCTGTTTCATTCCGGTTGAAAAATTTGCAACTTGCACTTTCAAAAATTTTTCTAAATTTAAACCGACGCGCCTTGAAAGTTCAAAAATATTTTCAGTTGAAAGATTTTTATTGCGCAATTTTGCAAAGAATTTTAAATTTTCCTCCACAGTCAAAGCTTCATAAATTTTCATTTCCGGCGTTACGGCTGCGATTTTTAAATCAGTTGAAAAATTTATCTTGCCGCTGTCTGGTTTTAAAATTTTTCCTGCCAACTTCAGCAGCGTTGATTTTCCGGCTCCATTTTGTCCGCTGATTCCAAAAATTTTTCCGCCTGCAAATTCAGCTGAAAAATTACTAAAAATTTCCTGTGTGCCAAAAGTTAAACTGACTTTATCAAAAATAATTTTGTTCATAATTTTCTTTGTTTAGGCGCATCAAATTTCCAGTGACCTCAATAATTCCTTCCGACTGCATTTGTGAAATTTCACGCGTCAAGGCTGAGCGATTACATTCCAATTCTTTAGCAAATAAATTTCTGCGCGGAACAATAACTTTGTCGCTTTGTTGACGGCGTTCCTGCTGAATTAAGTACAAAATAATTCTTTCGCGCAGTGTTCGCTGTGAAAGAATTTCAATTTTCTGCATCATCAAGACATTCTTTCGACTGAACGCCTCAAGAAAATTTTTCATGACAATGCCGTGAATCCTGCCAAGTTTTGGTCCTGCAGTTAAAAGTGCGCGATATGGAATCCACATTACAGTTGAATCTTTAATAAGCTGAATTGAAGTTCCAATTTCATCTTCCGACAAAATTGCCGAAGTTGTGCCGAACATATCGCCGGGCGAAAGTGAGTGTCCGATTGATTCATTGCCCAGCCAATCCATTGCCAAAATTTGCGCTTCGCCGGTTATCAATACGCCGATTTTGGAATTTTTTGCAAAGGCTTCTAAAATTCTTTCGTCGTGCTTGTAAGATTTAATTTGCGTACCTGTTGCTCTGATAAAAATTTCAATTTCTGTGACAACCAGACCTTTAAAAAGCTGTAGTTTTTTTAAATTAGTATTCAAGTCATCACCTCAATTTTTACTTACGACATAGACAACCGAAGTTTCGGTTAAGCCATTAGCCTGCAAATTTTCTGCGCCGAAAAAATTTTTATTGTATTCAGTAACCTCAAAACCAACCTGTTGAAGGCGTTCGATAAAACCGGCTTTTGAATATGCGCGTATGTGATCGTCTTGACCAAAACGCCGCCAACGTTCGGCAATATTTTCGCAATTTGGATCTTCATCAATCTTGGTCTGATTTAAATTTATCGGCACAACAACAATTCCGCAGCCATTGTCAGATAAAATCCTGCGCAGTTCACTAATTGCTTTTAAGTCGTCGGTTACATGTTCCAGAACATGCGAACAAATAAAAAAATCAAATTCGCCGTCCGAAATGTCTTTCAAGTCCATTATGTCAAGCTGATAGTCAACTCCCGGCATAAATAAATCGCAAGTTTTGTATTCGACATTTGGAAAATTTTTCTGCAGAAAATTTTTAATTGCAGGGCGTGGGGCAATATCAAGAAATTTAATTTTTCTGTCACGCGGCAAAATTTTTTCCATAACCAAAGCATAAGCACGCTCACGATCGACACTTTGGCAGTGCGGACAGATATATTCTTGCCAGCTGAGCATTTCATAAGGCTCTTCAAGCGGCGCATTATTTTTTTTTAGCAAATTGATAAAATCTTGCGGCAGGGGCAAATAATTTTCAACTTCTTGACCACAACAGGCACAAATTTTTTTGTTGAATGATTCATGCCTGTCAAGATTGTATTTAGTAACAGGTTCAATCGGCGACTTGACAGTGTTCATTGGGCAGCAAGTTTGGCAACCTCTGAAGTCATTATGCAAAATTCTGTAACGCGCAGAGGCGTACTCGAAAGAATTGATAATTTGCTCCCAATCAACAAAATTTTTGCCTTCGGAGTCGGTTTGTATGAAGTTATGCAAGTTCAAAGTTTCATCAAACCAGCCGCAAAAATCAATTCTGCCGCTTGGATACAAATCAATTTCATTCCACGGCGCAAAACAAATATCCCTGTCGCTGTCTTGCTTAAGATGTAAAGTTGGCACAAAATCATTAACAAAATCAAGTTCAGCCTTACCAAGTTCGCGGCGAATTTTATTGCGCTGATTCCATTCAGCCAAAACATTTCTGTTTTCGGCAGCCTTCAAGATGTCGGAATATTTTTTCTGTAGTTCGGCAAGTGGAATTTGTTCAACTTCCTGTTGCAAAGTTGCCGCTTCCTTACTTGGCAACCACAATCTGAAGTACAAAATTATTTTTCCGGCAAGGACGCGTTCAAGTTCCATCAAAGTTTTCATTGCAGGGCGCGTAATCTCTTTGTTGGTGAAGTAGTCGCTGTTCATATCATTTTCTGTGTAGTCAAAAAAATAAATAATATAACCGGCGTGAAGTTCCAAAGCCAATTTTGCAAAATTCAAAATGTCATCGGTGTTGTCTTTATTTATTACCATTGACAAATCCGGCGCGAAACAAAGTCTGTCCGCCGCCTTTAATTTTTCAAGATAGCTTTTAATGTTGTGGATTATCAGCGGAAAGATTTTTTTTGCAGTTTCGGAATCATCGCCGTCCCAGCAACTTTTAGCAAAAATTTCTGCATTGGAAGCGTTGATTGAAAAATGCGTCTTGAATAAATTTTCAGCCGCCAAGTTTTGAAATTTTTCATTAAAAGCAATGCCGTTCGATTCTGTGTTTAAAGTTATGCGTGGAAAATTTTCGCTCATGAACTTCATGTAATTGTAACTTTCCTTTGCAAAAAAAGCGTCACCGCCTGTTATCAAAATTATATTCAATTTGTCATATAGCGGCTTACAAAGTTCATAGTACCAGCTTGGCTCAAGAACATTAACAGCCTTTTCGTTCCAACGCCTGCGCTCGCCGCAGTACCTGCATTTTGCATTACAGGCATTGGTGATTCTAACGCGCAAAAGTCCGCCTTTCATGTCAGAAATACATTCCGGATGACGCTTTAAAATTTCCGGCAGAAATTTTTTTATTTCCGCACGATATCTGCCTTCCTTTAAGCCGTACTTTTCAAAATGCAACAGTGGATTTATTTTTGCATCGGCAACGTCGGAATTTTTGTTCAGATAATCTGCGCCGTCAAAGTAGGGCGAAGGATTTTTGCCTTCAAGCCAGCCTATTTGCAGATAATGATTTGCCGCGTCAAGATATTTGCCAAAGCCATTGACTTTGCAATACCAATCTGCGTCGAACAGCAAGGAATTTTTAATAAACTCCGCGTCGCTTAATGTGGAATTTTCGGATTCAGGATTTTTATTAAAAAATTTATCAAACAGTTTCATTTTTATCACCTATAGCTTAGTAATTCTTAAGTCATTATGCCAATGAACATAACCGCCATCAAGT
>CAJOPJ010000129.1 GCA_905236325.1 uncultured Selenomonadaceae bacterium | reverse complement strand
TTCAATAGCTTTAAGAAATCGTTGGCGCAGTCGCAAACTTGATAGTGATATGCGCGATGATGTTGTACCGAAAAATATTTTAATGATAGGTTCAACAGGCGTCGGCAAAACAGAAATCGCACGCCGCCTTGCTAAACTTGTTAAAGCACCATTCATTAAAGTTGAGGCTACAAAATTTACTGAAGTCGGCTACGTCGGGCGCGATGTCGAATCAATTATTCGCGATCTTATGCAAATTGCAGTGCGTATGGTTCGCAAGGAAAAAACTGAAGAAGTCAAAGAAAAGGCTACTGAAAATGCAAATGAACGCCTGCTTGATATTTTGGTGCCGGAACCGAAAAAAACCAGCAATCCATTAAGCAAATTGTTTGGCAACATTGAAGAGGATTCTGAAACTATCGACGAAGAAAAGCCGGCTGAAGAAAATAAAAATTCCGGACGCGAATTTATTAAAAAGCGTCTTATGGCAGGCAAAATGGAAGAGCAGATTATTGAATTGGAAGTTTCGGACCGCGCAAAACCGATGGTTGGAATGTTCAGCGGCTCAAGCCTTGAAAGCATGGGCGACAATCTGCAAGATATGATTGGCAGCTTAGTCCCAAAGCGTATGCGCAAACGCAAAGTCACTGTTGCGGCGGCGCGTAAAATTCTTGAACAAGAAGAAGCCGAAAAACTTATCGACATGGAAGAAGTTGCCGAAACTGCGATTGAACTTGCTGAACGCAGCGGAATTGTTTTCTTCGACGAAATTGATAAAGTTGCTGTTAAAAATTCAAGCGGCGGACCTGATGTCAGTCGTGAAGGCGTTCAGCGCGATATTTTGCCAATCGTCGAAGGCTCAACTGTTATGACAAAGTATGGACCTGTAAAAACAGATCATATTTTATTCATTGCCGCCGGCGCATTTCACACTGCAAAGCCTTCAGATTTAATTCCGGAACTTCAAGGACGCTTTCCAATCCGCGTTGAATTGAAATCCTTGCAAAAAGAAGATTTTGAAAAAATCCTTACTGAGCCGCAAAACGCGCTGATTAAACAATACAAAGCCTTGCTGAAAACCGAAGGCTTGGAGTTGGATTTTCAGCCGGAAGCCATTGGCAGAA
The DNA here is from genome assembly GCA_905236325.1 of uncultured Selenomonadaceae bacterium. Classification (GTDB taxonomy): domain Bacteria; phylum Bacillota; class Negativicutes; order Selenomonadales; family Selenomonadaceae; genus Quinella. The sequence continues at coordinate 1,048 of CAJOPJ010000129.1, read as the reverse complement.
TTGCTGAAATGGCTTTTGATGTCAATGAACAATCTGAAGACATTGGTGCACGCAGATTGCATACTTTGCTTGAAAAATTGCTGGAAGATATTTCATTCAACGCGCCTGATTTGGTCAAAGAAGGCAAAACTGAATTTTCAATCGACGCTGCTTATGTTGATGAGCGCTTGAAAGAAATTGCCAAAAATCGCGACTTATCGCAATTTATTTTGTAAAAATTATTTGCAGTAAAAAAATTTCTGTGTTATAATCTGTGCGTTATTTTTAAAAGGAAGTGAATTTTCATGGCACATTATTGTGAAGTTTGTCATAAAGGCACAATGAGCGGTATGAATGTAAGCCACTCACACCTCAAAACCAAACGCAAATGGCATCCAAACATTCAGCGCGTTCGTGCGATTGTTGATGGCGAAGTTAAGCGTATCAATGTTTGCACACGTTGCCTGCGTAGCGGAAATGTTCAGCGTGCAATTTAATGACAATAAAAAAATCAATAAAAAAGCCTCCAAAGTCGGAGGTTTTTTTTAATTAAATTTTCCGCGCTGTTCCTCAATTGCAAAAGCGGCTTCTAAAATTTTTCTGCCGATTGGAACAGCACTTGACGCGCCGTAGCCGCCATTTTCAACAATAACAGCCACGCAAACAGTTGGATTGTCAAAAGTACCATAACCAACAAACCAGCCGTGATCTCTGCCGTGAGGATTTTCGGCAGTACCTGTTTTGCCGGCTACAGGGTATGGAAAATCACCAAATTGTAAACGCGCAGTGCCGCTGACTGTGACTTCGTGCAAGCCTTCTTGAACAAGCTGAATAATATCCGGCGAAACATCTAATTTGCCGGAAAGTTCAGGTTGAATTTCGCGCACAACTTCGCCGTCCTGCGTAACAATTTTTTTGACCAAGTGCGGCTTAAATCTGTTGCCGTTCGCCGCAATTTCGCCCATAACCATTGCAGCTTGAAGTGGCGTAACCAAGTTAAAGCCTTGACCGATTGCCGCGTCGAAAGTTTCTGAAATATACCAGTCTTCTTCATAAACTTTCATTTTGT
>CAJOPJ010000128.1 GCA_905236325.1 uncultured Selenomonadaceae bacterium | reverse complement strand
GAAATTGTTTTCCGCAACCGTGACCGCCTAAATCAGTAACAACTGAATAGCCATTAGCGTGAGCCATTTTTCCACAAGCCGCGCCAATATCGCCTACAAAATGCCACGGCTTAGCTGCAGCAATTCCGGCTTCCATAATTTCCTGCGTAACTTTGATAAGTCTTTGCGCTTCGGCAGAAACAGAGCCAACTGTGAACATTCTGGACGCGTCGGCAAAGTAGCCGTCCAAGTCTGTTGTTATATCAATATTCAAAATATCGCCGTCTTTTAAAATTTCGTGGCGCGAAGGTATTCCATGACAAACAACATCATTAACTGAAATGCAAATGCTTTTCGGAAAGCCTTCAAAATTCAGGCAACTTGGGTGTGCGCCGTGGCTTACTATAAAATCATGCACAGCGTCATTTATTGACAAAGTATCCACACCTGCTTTAACCATTGTCCCTGCCAAATCCAACGCACCGGAATTGATAACGGCGGCTTTTTTTATGCCTTCAATATCGGCGGCGTTGTTAATCAATTTGTGTTTTGGTCTGACCTGTCCTTTTGCTTGAACATATTTAATTGATTCAATGCGCTTATCAAATTCCATGTGACATTTTTTATATTTTCTGCCGCTGCCACACCAGCAAATATCATTCCTATCTAACAGTTTGAACATCTCCTTGAAAAAATTTTTAAGCATAAAAATTTATATCCTCAATTAAACTTTGGCAATTTCAGCGGCAATTTTGTTGCAAATTCTGTCAAGTTGCGCTTTGTTAGGTCCTTCAGCCATAACGCGCACCAAAGGCTCAGTTCCTGACGCGCGAACTAAAATTCTGCCGGTTGAGCCGAGTTCTTCTTCGCCTTCAGCAATAGCGCGTTTTATTGTTTCTGAATTTTGCGCTTTATCTTTGTCTTGAACGCGAACATTTATCAAGACCTGCGGAAAAGTTGTCATCATTTTATTCAGTTCGTGCGCTGTTTTGTTTGATTTTTTCATTGCTGTCAAAACTTGCAAGGCAGTTATCAAGCCGTCGCCGGTTGTTGAATAATCTGTAAAAATTATATGACCGGATTGTTCGCCGCCGATTTTATAGCCATTTTTAAGCATATTTTCTAAAACATATCTGTCACCAACCGCCGTGACTTCGTAGCGTCCGCCAAGACTTTCAATAGCCTGTCTAAAGCCGATATTTGCCATGACAGTTGTAACTACAGTGTTGTTTGGTAAATTGTCAGCGTCCATCATCAATTTTGCGCACATAATCAAAATATGGTCGCCGTCGATAAGTTCGCCGTGTTCATCAATGCAAAGGCATCTGTCAGCGTCGCCGTCGTGCGCAATACCAATATCAGCTTTTTGTTTTAAAACTTCAAGGCGCAAATTTTCAATGTGCGTTGAGCCGCAATCGTCGTTAATATTTATACCGTTCGGCTCGACTGACAGCAAATGAACTTCTGCGCCAAGTTTTTTAAGTACAGCCGGCATAGCTTCATAAGCTGCTCCATTTGCGCAGTCAAGGACAATTTTTAAGCCGGTGAAATTTTCCTGCGTAGTTTCAAAAACAAAATCAATGTAGTCTTGCAGTAAGTCGTGGCGATATTCAATTTCGCCAATCTTTGCACCTGTCGGTCTTGCAAATTTGTCGTCAGTTTCAATTTCGCGAACAATCTTTTCAATTTCATCTTCAACAGCGTCGGGCAATTTGTAACCGTCGCCGCCGAAAAATTTAATACCATTGTCATAGAATGGATTGTGCGACGCGCTTATAACAATTCCTGCCGCTGCGCCGATTTTTTTGGCTAAGTAGGCAATGGCAGGCGTAGGAATTATTCCTGCAGAAATTGCCTTGCCACCTGCCGAACAAATTCCTGCCATTAAAGAGGTTTCAAGCATTTGACCGGAAATTCTGGTATCGCGTCCAATTAAAATTTTAGGCTTGCCTTCCGAGCGTTTGCCAAAATATAAAGTTGCGGCGCGTCCCAGCCTATAAGCCAATTCAGGCAGAAGTTGTGAATTTGCTTCGCCGCGTACGCCGTCAGTTCCAAACAATCTTGACATAAAAAAACTTCCTTTCTGTCAGTTTAAGCTAGAAAGTTACTACTAAACCAAAGTTGCAAAATAATCGTCCAAAGTTTCTGCGCGTCTGATAAGTTTGACTTCGCCGCCTTCCTCAAGTAAAAGTTCCGCACTGCGCAGTTTGCCATTGTAATTAAAGCCCATTGCGTGACCGTGTGCGCCGGTATCATGAATAATCAAAATATCGCCGACTTGGGCTTCAGGTAAATTTCTGTCAATTGCAAATTTGTCATTGTTTTCGCAAAGCGAACCTGTGACATCATAAATTTTTGTCGCCGGCAAAGTTTCCTTGCCCAAAATTGTAATGTGGTGGTATGCGCCATAAAGCGCAGGACGCATTAAGTTTGCCATGCAGGAATCAAGTCCGAGATAGTTTTTGTAAGTGTGCTTTTCATGAATGACAGTTGAAACCAACCAACCTGCGTCGCCTGTAATTGCGCGACCGCTTTCAGTTTTTATTGAAATTTTTTCAAGACCTGCAGGAATTAAAATTTTGTTGTAAAGTTCGCGTATGCCTTCGCCAATAGCTTTATAATCAACAGGTTTATCTTCCGGCTTGTAAGGTATTCCAAAGCCGCCGCCCAAGTTCACAAACTCAAGATTTATTCCAAGACGATTTTTTATTTCAGTTGCAAGTTCAAACATAATCTTTGCGGTGTAAAGGAAAGTTTCAGTTTCGCGCTCATTGGACGCAATCATTGTGTGAAGTCCGAAACGCTTAACGCCTTTGTCAAGTGAAATTTTGTAAGCGTCAAAAATTTGTTCGCGCGTCAAGCCAAATTTTGCCTCTGCAGGTTTGCCGATAATGTCGTTGCCACTGTTCATAATGTCGGCAGGATTGTAGCGGAATGATAAAACTTTCGGCAATCCTGCGTTAGTTTCCAAAAAATCTATGTGCGTTATGTCGTCAAGATTTATAATTGCGCCAAGTTCAATAGCTTTTTGAAATTCATCTGCCGGAGTGTCATTTGAAGTCAGCATAATTTTTTCGCCTGTAACTCCTGCGCGTTGACTGATTAAAAGTTCGGCAAGGCTGCTGCAGTCAGTTCCTGCGCCTTCTTGTGCCAAAATTTTAACAATGTGCGGATTCGGCGTAGCTTTAACTGCAAAATGTTCAATGTAAGCAGGTGACCAAGAAAAAGCGTTGCGCAGTCTGCGCAAATTATTTTTAATTTTTCCTGCGTCATAAATGTGGAAAGGCGTAGGAAATTTTTTTATAATTTTGCGCAACTGTTCTTCATTCAATGGAAATGTTTTTGACAAATTCAATACCTCCCAAAAATTTTATAGGCGCATTATAGCAGATTTTATTTTACAATGCACAGAAATTTGACAAGCACATTTTGATAGTTTAAACTTAGAGAGATTTTTTTGAAAGGTGGTTTATTGAGTATGAATTGGAAAAAAATTTTAGTTGTGTTGATGATTTTATTCAGCATACAAACTGCGCAAGCCGAAACTTTAACGCAAACTTTGGATTCGGCAGCCGGCAATAATTATGTCATCAGCGAAAATTCAAATTTGGCAAACAGTGCAATAAAATTGCTTAAAGGCGATACTTTAACAAAAAATTGCGCCGGCGGCTTGGTTTTGACTGTTACGCCAAATGTTGATAACTATGGCAAAATAACAATCAACACCGACGGTAGCATTACTGTTAAGCCTTCAAGCAAAAATGCAATCACAGTTGTTTTAAATTTCGGTCCTACTGTTCACAACTACACAAATATTGAAGGCACTGTAACTTTTGCCGATAACAAAGTTTTATTTAATAAGGGCGCAAAAGTTTCAGGAATTATCAATCTTGCCGCATTGCCCGGCGACAGACCATTTCACTATGAAATAACCGGCGGAACAGGCAGTTTAGAACTCGGCGCAACAAGCAATATAATTACTTCAAACAAAGGCGCACATTTAACCGGCGAAGTCAACAATGTAGGAAGTTTAGTCTTCACAGGCGAGGGCGTTGCGTCTATCAAAGTCGATTCAAGCAGAACTTTTCACAATGTTTTTCTTAGCGAAGGAATTGAGCTGACCTCTGCTGCCGAGGAATATCATTTCATTCTTGAAAAAGTTGGAAATTACCATCTCAACGGCATGGAAATTAAAAATTCAAAACCAAATACCACTGTGTATTTAATCAATCACAACGCAATAAGGTTTGATGCCGAATCAGGAATTTCTTGCAATGGTTATACTTTTGACGGCGAGGGCACAGTTACAATTACAAAAGGCAACAAAATCACTTTGTCATAAATTGGCAATTGAAAATAAAAAAATCCTCCAAAGCGGAGGAATTTTTTTTACCATGGAGTGAACTGCCAATGAACTTCAAATTTATTGCGCTTATCACGCCAACGCAAAATTGCAGTTGAACAATGCAAATCTCTGTACCAATAATAATCTGCGTCCTCAAGTTTGCCGGAATCTGCGTCGAACTTAAGACCTACAACAAATCTGTCTTTGTCAGTCAGTTGATAACTTGCGCCTGTTAAAAATTTTTTTGAAAAGCTGTCTAAATCAAAATCAAACAGTGAATTTTGGGAATTATTTTTTGTGTATTCATAGCGCAAAAACGCAGCAAATTTTTCATCAAATTCTTTGGCAAAAGTTGCTGAATAATTCCAGCCTCTAACGCGCGAATCGCCAATACCTTCTGTGCGGACATTTTCATCTGTAATTTTGTAGCTTGTGGTTAGGAGCAGATAAAAATTTCCCGGAAAAATAATTGGATCGTGACCGAGCGCAAATTCAATTTCTTGGTGCAAACTTTCGACAGAATTATTTTTCCACTTGCCGACTTCATAAGTCACGCCGTAATTTAGCGGCAGATTTTCAATTTTGCCGGAGTAATGCAAATTCAGCGAAGGAATTTTTCTAAGCCAATTACTGTTGCCGTCGCGATAGTAACCGTACATTCCTGTTGCCGCAAAATTTCCATAGTTGAACAAAATTTCTGCACTTGACCTGATGCCGTGTTCGCTGTCAATGTAAGGATGCAAAATGCCTTCAACATTTGTAAGCAGTGGAAAGGCGAAAGTATCTTCAACATAAACGCCGTCGTCGCTGTTGTAACCAATGCGCGGAAAATAAAAATCATCGTCGCTGTCAAGTCTGCGTTCAGTGTAACTTTTTTTGCCAACTACTGTGCCACGAATTAAAAATTTTACATTGTACATGCGCATAATTTGGTTTGGAAAAATTTCAATGCGTTCGGCAGTTAAGCTGTAGTCCGGATTTTTTGCACTGCAGCGCGTTTGACTGCCGTCGTGAATTACAACATGGTCGGGATAAAATTCAAAACGCTTGCCGGAAACATAATATTCACCGGCTTTGCCTTTTGCAGAATCCATTGTTCCAATTCCGCTTCCATAATTATAAACAGCATTATAGCCGTCCAAAGTTATGCGTGGCGCGTCTTGAGTAATTTGCAACATATGCGCCTTGCCGTCAACCACAACATCTTGAGTTTTTAAATTACCGTGCGCTTCATTGCTTTGAAATCTGCGTCCGTCCAGCTGAATAATATCAACACTGCCTGTTGCAACAAATTCACCTGTCACCGCATTGTAAACCATATCGTCGCCTTCAAAAGCAACAGGTACGCGTTCGCCTTCTTGAATTGCGCCGGGCAAGCGTTCTTTGGCTTCTTCAATATCGGCAAGCAATTTTTGCTGATCTTCTGTCAAGGCATTTTGGCGACGCTGGCGGCGACGATTTTCTATATAGTCAAAAATTGTAGTATTTGTGTCTGTATGTGAGCGATATTCTTTAGCGTCTGCAGTCAAGCTTGGAAAGTTTAAAGTTGAAACCGTGCAGAGCGTTGCAAGTAAAATTTTTTTTGTGCGGTTAAAATTTTTCATTCTTCCTCGTCCAAGTTGTCATCATAAAAATTATCATCTTCATCTTCAAAGACAGGTTGCAAAATTCCGCCGGAAGCAGGCAGTACATAAATTGCTGAATTATTTTTGGTTTGAATGTAAAGTTCAGTTCCTGCCGCAACATCAACATTTTTGCCATGAACCAAAATTTTGTTTAATCTGTCGTTCAAATTCAACGCAACAAGACTTGCGCCGGCAGTCATATGATTATCAATCATTTGCTGTTTAGATTCTTCGCCGACAAAAGTTTCAATGTTTTGACCGTCCAATGTGCGCAGTGAATTAAAATCAACCTCAAGTTTGCCATTTGTAGCAGTCCAACCACGCGCACGCCTTACATTTGCAACAGTACCTACGCCGCGCAGTCCTTTTGCAAAAACTAAATTGTCGCCGATATTTACATCTTCAGCAACTTGAAATTGCAAAATATCGCCAACATGCAAAGTTTGTGAAGTTGCAGAATCAATCAGCGTAATTTTTATCAGCGTATTTGCAGGAATTTGCATTTGCGTCAGAGGAATGTTTTCAGTGCCAAAAGATGCTTTTGAAAGCGCACGCAATCTGGAATTGAATGAACCTGTTTGCTTATTGCCTAAAATTTTTTCTTCCAGCGCGGAAAGTCTTTTATCAATTCCGCCAACTTCGACTTGCTGATTTATATTCCATTCCAGTGCATTGAGTTTTGCAATAACGCTCGGCTCGCCGGTATTTTCATAAAGACTGCTGAAAACAGCCTCGATTCTGGCGTTCATATTGCCTTGCATATTTTTACCGGTGAAGTCTTTTTCAATTCGGCTCAGTCGATTTAAAATTGCGCCTGTTTGTTCCTCGCCATAAGTATCCTGTTCAATTTTGATTAGTTTATCATTTGCGCTTTCTGCTGCTGAACAGAAAATTGGCGCATAAAAAATTGTCGCAGCCATTAAACCTGCGCAGAAAAAATTTTTTAACTTCATTTTATTGCTCCTAAAAAAAATTATTTATCGCGATAAGTTGCAAGCGACTTTCTGAAATTTAAAATTGCTTCGCGATCAAGATTTTCAACAATCAGCTGAATTGAAATGTGCTTGCCTTCGGCTGTGCGGAAAAAAGCTATCATATTTTGCGTTGAGGCAGTTGCAACGCCTTCAACTTCGCCGGCGTCGTTCAGAACTTCAATTTCTTTTGCGGTTACGGCAAAAACGCCTTTGTTGTTGGCTGAAATTTGTTCAACAACTGCTGATTCAAAAGCATTGTTTTGGCAAAGTTTTTCCAAGTAAGCGTCAATGGTTTCTTTATCTGCCTTGTTGAAATCCGGCGTTGATTCATCGTCGAAAGCGTCAAATAAAATCTGGTAGCCGTACAAAATTTTAAAGCCGTCATTTGCAAAAACCAAAAGTTCGCCGCGTTTTGCAGGGTCTTCAAATGGATTTACTACAACAACAGGCTCGGCAGGACATACAATTTTAAAACCAAAATTTTGGCTTGTGTAGTCAAAGCCTTCGGTAGTCTCCTCTGCAAAAGCCGTTGCAGTTATCAATGTAAAAATAAAAAATGTCATTAAAAATATTTTGCGCATAAAAATTACCTCCAAAAAGTTTATAGTAAAAGTCAAAATGTAAGTCAATGTCAGGATTTTTTTAGTAACCTGTATCATCTAAAGTAATTTTGCCGATTTTGCCGGCGCGAAATTCCGAAATGACAAGCCTTGTAACTTTTTCAATGTCAAGAACGCCGCCTTTTTGAATACAACCGCGCTTTAAAGCAATTTGTTGCAAAATATCATCGCCGTTGCCAAGTTCAGTCAATTTGTAGCGTTCAATAAGTCCGGCAGGATTTTTTTTTGCAAGCCTTTCAAGCAAAATTTTAACGCCGGTTTCCAAGTCATAAATGTTGTCATTTATTGCAAAAGTCCAAGCCAACTTCAACGCAACTTCTTTATCATCAAATTTTGGCCACAAAATGCCCGGCGTATCCAAAAGTTCCAAGCCGTCAGCAATTTTAATCCACTGCTTGGCACGCGTAACACCGGGGCGGTTTTCAATTTTTGTGTGATTCATACCTGCCAATTTATTTATCAAGCTGGACTTACCGACGTTCGGTATTCCAATAACCATTGCGCGTGCTGCTCTGGGTTTTGCGCCGTACTTTGTAAGTTTGTGCGTTTTGGATTCGGCTAATTTTTTTATTTCAGTAACTAAATTTTTTAAATTTTTGCCATGCACCAAATCAACTGCTAATGCAGGAATATTTTT
>CAJOPJ010000127.1 GCA_905236325.1 uncultured Selenomonadaceae bacterium | reverse complement strand
TTTTTTTTGCTGAAAATTAGCTTAAATATTTTGCTTCAAGTGCATATTGCAACAATTTTGCAAAGTGACGTGCGCCTTCCAAGTTTGGATGAACGCCGTCCGGAAACCATTCAGGATGCTCAACTGCCAGTGAATACCAATCAATCACAGTAATGTTTGGATACTGTTCAGAAAGTTGCCAAATGAACTGATTATTCATTGCCATCCATTGCGAATATGAACAATAAACAGTAACCCAGAAAATTTGTCTTTCAGTGCCCAGCAATTCCAACATATTTTTTGTTCCTGTTGCGTAAGGTTCATGATTCAACAGCGGACCGTTCGTGCCGAGTTCGACAATGACTACATTGCTTAATTTGCCTTCCTGTTGAAGTTTTTGTGCAGCTTCAAAGCCGCCGCAAATATCACGTGAGCCTTTTGCGTCAATCAAGGCATTTGGCAATTGCGATTGAATCAGCCTTCTGTTGCCGCTCATGATTGAATCGCCAATCATTGTAACGCCTTCGCCAGTCACATAATTTTGTTCAAAAATATTTTCTTCCTCCAAAACGACTGAATCGCGCGTTCTGTTTTCAAAATTCTGTGCAAAAGTTGTTTCTAAATTTGCAAAAATCAGGCAAAAAAACATAACGCCTGCAAAGATAAATTTTTTTTGTTTAAACATAAAATTAACAGCTCCTACAATAGAAAAATTATTTTGGTGATAATTCCTGCGCCAGCGCATTTTGAATTAACTTTGCATATTCAACTGCGCCTTTCAAGTTTGGATGTGTGCCGTCTGACTCCAACAATTCAGGATTATTGACGGCTATCGGATACCAATCAATCAAGTGAAAATTTGGTCGCGAATTAGCCAATTCAGCTAAATATTGATTATTCATCGCCATCCACTGCGAATATGAACAGTAAACAGTAATCCAGAAAATTTGTCTTTCAGAGCCCAAAAGATTCAGCAAATTTTGCATACCTGTTGCGTAAGGTTCATAGTCAAGCAAAGGACCATTTGTTCCAAGCGCAATAACAACTATATCAGTTAATCTGCCTTCTTGCTGAAGTTTTTGTGCGACTTCAAAGCCACCGCAAACATCGCGCGAAGATAGAGCCTCCATATCGACCTCCGGCATAATATCCAAAATTCCGGGACTTGCGCATACCATGATTGAATCGCCGATCATTGTAATTCCCCTGCCGCGTAATCTTGCTGCAAATAATTCTTGTTCAGTTCGGATTCTTTCTGCCTCAGCTGCTTCTCTTGCGGCGCGTTCAGCCTGTGCTTTTGCCAATTCTGCCTGTCTTTGTTCAATTTCCATTTGCAATTTATAGCCTGGTTTATGTTTTGGATTGAAATCGGACGCTAAAACATCGTGCATACCAAAACACATAATTACTGCGCTAAAAATTGCTGTCAATGCAAAAGCACAGCATGACAGACGCAGTTTAAAATTTTCCTCACTGAACGGCATTTTTGGATTGGAAATAAACTTCAGCACATTTTTTGAAAAATAAGCCAAAAGAAAAATCATAAAAATTTCAAGGTAAGGACCATAATCAAAATTATGCCAGCCTTTGCGCTGAAATAAAACTATTACAGGATATTGCCAAAGAAAAATTTCATAACTGTACTTGCCAAGCCATTTGAAGGCAGAAATTTCTAACCTGTCGCCCAAATGCGATTCATAAATTACAGCAAAAAGCATTAAGCAAAAAATTAAAGTCAAAATTTGCATTGCGCCTTCATAAAGCAACAAATTCTGTCCGCGCAATAAAAAAGTTGCTACAAGTATCGGTAAAATTAAAATTTGAAACAAAATATCAAAAGGCAATGAAAAAAATCTGCCGCTTTGAAAATCATTTCCGTGCTTGGCAAACCAAAGACCTAATGCGCCGCCGAAAAGACATGAAAATATTCTTGTGTCAGTGCCGTAATAAATTCTGCTTATATCTACGCCTTGAAATGCAAAAATTGCCGGTAAAAATGCCGAAATGATTCCTAAAAATGCAAGCAAAAAAATACTCCTGCTTTCAAAAAAAGTACACAGAATAAAAATCATTGGCCATAAAATTACATATTCAATTTCCACGCCCAAAAACCACATATGCGTGAACGGCGACGCATTTATTACGCGCGCGAAATAATCTGAACTCATGGCTAATTGCCACCAGTTATTGAAGCCGAAAATTATTGAAATAATTTCCTTGCCGCTGTCTTCCAAAGTACCCGGCAAAATAAAATGATAAATTCCGACAGTAACTAAAATTACAAAAATTATCGGCGGATAGAGTCTTTTTAGGCGTTTAAAAAAATAATTGCGCAAACTAAAATTGTCCGACGCATAGTCGCAAGAACTTCCATACGCCAAAAGAAAGCCTGTAATCACTAAAAAAAGGCAGACACCAATATATCCGCCGACAAAAGTTTCAGGAAAAACATGAAAAAGCGTTATAAGCATAATTGCAAACGCACGCAAAGCATCGAGACCTTTAATGTGTTTTCGTCCCGACTTCAACTCAAACAAAATTATTTCACCAACCTTTCAAAAAAAATTTTTATTGTTGTTGATTATAAGCAGGCGGTTGTTGATAATTTTGCTGAACTTGCGCCATTTGTTGAGCATAGGTTTGTTGTACTGATTGTTGGTTCATTTGAATTTTGGATTGCTGAAGAATTTGAATTGCCTGCTCAAGCCCTGACTGTGCAGTATGTATGCCTTGAAGTGCATTTGAAACACGCTCGATAAGTTGATCAAAAACTTGATTGACGTAAGCGTCGGCTTGTTCATGTAAAGTTTGTGCACGCTGTTGTGCGCCGCCGACAATTTCAGATTCTTGATCCCTTACGCGCATCAAAATCAATTTTGCCTGTTCGCGTGCTTTTATTACAACATCATTTTCATCAACAAGTTGTTCAGCTTGCACTCTGGCTTGTTTGATAATTTTATCGGCTTCAGCTTGCGCATGCTGAATTAAATTATCTTTGTCGCGCATAATTTCTTCGGCGCGTTCCAATTCTTGCGGCAAATCGCGGCGTAAATCTTCAACCAATTTAACTAAATCTTCTTCCTCGATAACCGCCTTACCTGTCAGCGGCAAATGCGACGCACTCGCCACCAAATTTTCAATTCTGTTCAATGTGTCACGCACAGCCACAAACCTTCACCTTCTTAGTAGACATCAATTAAATTTTTTTGACTTAAAAGCAATTTCGACGCATTTTGGGACTAAGCCGTGCAAATCGCCGCCAAACTGCGCCAATTCACGCACAGCCGATGAACTGATATATAAATATTCAGGCGCAGTCAGCAAAAAAATTGTGTCAGCTTCTGGAACTAAATGCTTGTTCATTTGCGCTTGATTATATTCATATTCAAAATCGCCGGCTGAACGCAAGCCGCGAACAATAACATCAATTTCATTTTCCTTGATATAATTTGAAACTAAGCCGTCGTAGGAATCGACAACCAAATTATCAATATGCAAAGTCGCTTCGCGCAATAAATCTACGCGTTCATCAATATCAAATAAGCACTTCTTTTTTTTGTTAACAAAAACGCAAACTGTCAGCTCATCAACCAATGCGGCTGCGCGTTCAAAAATATCAACATGTCCATTTGTTACAGGATCGAAAGTCCCGGTACAAACTGCTTTTTTCATTTTTCATTCTCCATTCTGAAAATTTCTATTGCCGTTGTCTTGCCGTAAAGCAATTTTCTGACTGATTGCAAATGCCGGGGCGGTTTTAAAATTTCATCGCCGCCAATTTCTACAATTAACAGTCCGCCGCTTGATAAAATTTTAAGTTCTGCTACCAAATCCAGTGATTTTTGCGATAAGCCTTTGTGGTATGGTGCGTCGCTAAAAATTAAATCGAACTGCAAATTGGACTGCGAAAGTTTTTGCAAATTTTTTACAAAATCGCCACGCAAAATTTTTGAAACTGAATTAAATTTTGCACGATTGATATTTTCTGAAATTAAATTTGCAGTTGAAAAATCAATAAAAACAGCTGATTTTGCGCCGCGTGATAAACTTTCAAGACCAAGTGCACCTGTTCCGGCAAAAATATCCAAAACATTTTCGACTTCAAAAAAATTTATCATTCCGCTAATCACGCTGAAAATTGATTCTTTGACTCTGTCGCTTGTTGGGCGTGTATCAAAATTTTTTGGCGTTTTTAACTTCAAGCCTTTAGCTTTGCCGGTAATTATCCTCATAGCGCAGATATATTAGCACAAATTTTTTTCAGCGTCTACTTAAATAGTTCGGAGAATTTTTTTACTAATTCTTCTTTGTGCGACAAAATTTCTGTGTAGTTGATTTTTATTCCGGAATTGAAGGCAACTTCCGGCGTTGGCAAATTGTATTTTTCAGGCATTGTGACATCTGTTCTGACAGGCACTGTTCCTGCGTTGGCGACTTTTTGTTGTGCTTCTTGACTTAGCAAATAATCTACAAATTTTTTAGCAATTTCTGCATTGGGCGAATTTTTAAAAATTGCAACAGGACTGGGCACCATCAAAAGTTCGGGTGGATAAATCAATTTTATATGTGCGCCTTTGTCGATTTTTCCTGCGGTTATGTAGTCAACGCCAAGACAAGCATTTAAAGTTCCTGCCGCAGTTTCATCAATGACTTGACCTGAGCCTTTGCCTTTAGTTGCGCCATTTTCGCGCAGTCTTTCAAAATAATTCCAACCAAATTGTTTTTCCAAAAGCGCAACGCTCATGTAGGAAGTTCCGCTAAGCGCAGGGTCTGCTATTGCGAAAGAATTTTTATAAATTGGATTTGTTAAAAGTTCGGACCAATTTTTCGGCTCATTTTCAACTTTGTCTGTGTTAATTACAATTCCGAGCGTACCAAGCCGCGCGGCAGTAAAATAGCCGTCGTAGTCTTCGAAAGGATTCAGCACTTCATCAAAATTTTTCGGTGTGTATTGCAAAAGTAAGCCTTCGGACTGCATTTGATAGAAGTCGGGGACTTCGCTTGTCCAAATTATGTCAGCCATAATTTTTCCGGCTTCAGTTTCGGCTTCAACTTTTGCCATCAATTTTCCTGCGCCGCC
>CAJOPJ010000126.1 GCA_905236325.1 uncultured Selenomonadaceae bacterium | reverse complement strand
CGCTGTGCAACTTTTTCCGCCAATTTTACCGTCCCGTAAGGGGACTGAGTTATGTGTGTAAACATTATCGCCTTTCCTTTACTAAAAAATATTCCGAGTCGTTAGTCACTAGACTTTAGGCTTTAGATTTTTTTGCTAATATCTAACAGCTATTTTTTATACTATACCACAATCAAGCTAAAGTTTCTACATAAAAAAAGACCGACTGTTAAAATCGGTCGAGTGGAAAAATTTAATTGTTGTGTTGGTGATTATGATTTTGGTTGTCATTTGAATTTCTGTCAGGCGGCGGAAGTGGATTGCCATTCGCGTCTTTAGGCGGTTCAGGTGGATTTTGTCTGTTGTCAGTTTGAATTTGCGGCGGCGGATTCTGCCTGTCATCAGTTTGAATTTGTGGCGGCGGATTTTGTCTATCATTGTCTGCGGCTGATACATCGCTAAGCGTTATGCCGAAAACAAATGCGCCGATTAAAAGTCCGATAAAAAATTTTTTCATGTTCATAATTAAAACACCTCTAAAAAAATTAAGAATTGATTTCCTAAAACATTGCGAATTTTAGGTTTCAATTCTTAAATAAAAATTATTTGTCTATTAAAATTCAATTAAATTATCTCTTCATATTGATAAGCGTTTCAAGCATTTCATCGCCGACTGAAATAATTTTTGAGTTGGATTGGAAACCGCGCTGAGTAACAATCATATCAGCCAGTTCAGAGGCAAGGTCAACATTCGACATTTCCAAAGCGGAAGGCGTAATTGACAAGCCTAAGTCGGTAACAGTTTTTATGTTAGCCGTGCCGGAGTTGTTGGATTCTTGATAAAGGCTTGTGCCTGTTTTTGTTAAGCCGGAGGAGTTTACAAATTGAGCGACTGCGATTTGTGCTTCAAAGCGGCGCACGCCATTTGTGTAAGTACCTGTTACAACACCGGAAGTATCAATTGCGACGCTTTGCAGTACGCCGAATTTGTTGCCGTCTGCCGAAGGATAAGCAGTGCTGTTACCGCTATATTGAGTTAAGCCTGTGAAGTCAACTGAAGAAGTTGTTGAAGCCGCGCCGTTGCCGTTTGAGTAAGTAAGGAAAATTGAGCCGCTCTGACTTGCCGCCGAACTGTAGGAGCCGTCTTCATTGAAGTAAACATAGGAAACATCGCCGTCAACAGGGTTGCCATTTGCATCGGAAACAACATTGAAGTAGCCGTCGGTGTGTGAGCCGTCATCTTCGTCTTTTGAAAATGTTGAGGCAGGACCGCGTTTTCCTTCGCCAGGCGAAATATAAATTCTCCAGCGATTTTCGTTGCCAAGATCGCGTGCATCAGCATTTGCATTTGCGTCTTCGCTGATATTATCTTTGTCCATGAGCAAAGTTGCTTCATGTTCTTTACCTTCGGAGTCGTAAATTGTGATAATAGTTGTAACAGGTATGCTGTGCCCAAGTTCATAAAAGCCGCTTGTGACTTTTTGTGTAGTGCCGTCGCTTAAAGTCAAGATAGCTGAAATTACATTTGTGCCATCAACATTGACAGTTTGGGGAACTTCTTGCCCGACAGCGTAAGTGCCATAGTTTACAGCAAGCGGAGCCTCAACTGTACCTGATTCGTTGGTGTAGGTAACTTGAACATTGCCGTCGCTGGCAACTACCGATTTTGGATAGCCAGGATTTTTGCCACTGACATCTGTAACTCTTATGCTAGTGATTGTTGAAGTGGCGTTTAAAGGCGTTGTTGCAGATGAGCCGATTTGCGCCGTTGTAGGCGGGGATACAGTGGAGGTTTCGCCATTGGCATATCTTATAACCATTTTTGTATCACTTGTCAGAGGAGTGACTGTGCCATCTTCAGTATAGTCAATCTGTGAAATTGTATAATCAACGCCCCCTACGGTGATTGTGCCGTTTTTGGTATAAAGTTTACCTTGATCATCTGCAGACGGTGTATAAGTTGCAGTATCACCAGTTGCAGGATCTGTTATATAAGTAATTGTGCAATTTTGAATCCAGCGTGAATCATAGCTCAAGCTGTTGGCATCCCCTACTGAGATAGAGTTAACAGTTTTTGACATAACCACGCTTGAAGGACTTGCAGTAAGTCCGCCGTCAGTGTAGGTAATACCTGTAATAACAGGCGTGCTTGCGTTTAAGTTGCCGCTAAAGTCAACCGAAGTTGTAGCAGCCGCCGCCATTGTGCGACCTGCAGGTACAACAATATTTGTCGGGTTGGAGTTTGTATTCAGTGCGCCTTCAATAGCATTCCAACCTTGAACATAAAGACCGCTACCGGGCAAAACATAGTTGCCGTCATTATCAAATTCAAACGCGCCGTCACGACTGTAATAATATTGATCGCCATTTTTCAAAACAAACATTCCATTGCCTGAAAGTGCAACGTCAGTATTTTTACCTGTGTTTTGTGGCGAACCGTCCGAAGTAATTAAGTCGATACTTGCAACTGCTGCGCCAAGACCAATTTGCACAGGGTTAGTACCACCGATACTAGTATTAGGGCTGGATGCGCCTTTGGTTGTTTGCGAAAGCATATCTGCAAAAGTCGTGCGACTTGATTTGAAGCCGACTGTGTTAATATTTGAAATGTTGTTGCCAATAACGTCCATTCTGGTCTGGTGTGACTTTAAGCCTGAAACACCGGAAAACAAGGAACGCATCATAGTAAATCACTTCTCCTTTTCAAAATGGCAAATTACTTGACCGTCCTTGTCAAAAAATTTCTATCCTATATCAAAAATGCCAACTTAGTTTTTTTATTTATCACGCTTAATATATCGACTTTTGCAAATTTGAACTTAAATTAAATTTCAGCTTTTATTTTTTTTGTAAAAATTTACAGCTTGAAAAAAAAATAATGCCGTGCTAAAGTCAACTTCAAAAATATTTTGGAGGAAAAATAAAAATGTTTGACAGAAAAATTACAAGACAAATTTCAGTTGGAAATGTAAAAATTGGCGGCGGCGCACCTATAAGCGTTCAATCAATGACAAATACAAAAACTGCCGATACAAAATCAACAGTTGAACAAATTTTGCGACTTAAAGACGCCGGTTGCGATATTGTACGCCTTGCAGTGCCTGACATAGACGCGGCGCAAAATCTTGGCAACATAATTTCAGCTGTTGATGTGCCGCTGGTTGCTGATATTCACTTCGACTACAAACTTGCGCTGGAATCAATCAATCAAGGCATTGCGGCTTTAAGATTAAATCCAGGCAACATTGGTGGCGCGGCGCATGTTCGTGAAGTTGTTGCTGCCGCAAAGGAAAAAAATATTCCAATTAGAATTGGCGTTAATGCAGGTTCTTTGAGTCGAAAACTTTTGCAAAAATATGGCGGACCGACTGCCGAAGCTTTGGTTGAATCTGCGCTTGAACATGTTAAGATTTTGGAAGATGAAAAATTTTTTGACATAAAAATTTCACTCAAGGCGCACGATGTGCCACTGACTTTGAAGGCTTATAGGTTGATTAGCAATTCAGTAGATTATCCATTGCATTTGGGAATTACTGAAGCAGGAACTGTAAATACAGGCGTGATAAAATCTGCAGTTGGAATTGGCACGCTCTTGGCTGAAGGAATTGGCGACACAATCCGAGTTTCCTTGACCGGCGATCCTGTTGAAGAAGTCAAAGTTGCGAATGAAATTTTAAAATCGCTCGGCTTGCGTGATTATGGCGCGACTTTAATTGCTTGTCCAACTTGCGGCAGGACAACTATTGACTTGCCAAAAATTGCTGAACAAGTTGAAAAAAAATTAGCCACTGTCAAAAAAAATATTACAGTGGCGGTAATGGGCTGTATTGTGAATGGTCCCGGCGAGGCGCGTACTGCTGATGTTGGAATTGCAGGTTCAGATGGCAATGGAATTGTTTTCCGCAAAGGCGAAATTGTCCGCCGTGTTCCTGAAGATAAATTGGTGGACGAACTTTTTGCAGAGATTGATAATTTAGTTAAGACGCTTTGATTTTTGCAAGTTCAGTCGATAAATTTTCCTGCAATTTAGTTTCAAGTTCCTGCAAATTTTCTGCGTCGAAACTGTAAATAACCTGCGAAGAATTTTTAATTCGCGCTTCGCCTGTAAAATTATCTACATAAACATTGTAATAAATTGTCAAGTCGTTGAGATTTTCAAAGTCGGAATAATTTATCAAAATGTATGAACCGTTTGTGTAGCGGAAAATTTTTTGCGGACTTATGAAAAGTTCAAAGCCTTCTAGATTTTTCGGCAGATTTTTTCCAAATTCCCACGCGCCGAAATTTATTTTGTCAATTATCGGATCCAAAATTTCAGCGTCGAAATTTTTAATAACTTGCGGCAATTTTTCCTGCAAAAGTTCGACAAATTTTTCAAACTTCATTGTAAAAAATTCAGTCAAACAAAATTCATTCAAGCCGATTTTCACGCGCACTTTAAATTCTGAAGTTTCCTCATGGAAGTAAGATTTAATCGCGCGGTGATTTTTTTTGTCGTTGTAGCCGAAATAAAAAAATTTATCGTCGTCCTCAGCAAAAATTTTTTCCAACTCAAAGTCGGAAATTTTTTGTGGCAATTTTTCAAAAGCAATTTTTGCTTGATCTTCAAGTGCATTTTGTCGGTTTTTCATTTTGCAACTCCTTCAAAATATTTTCAGCAGATTATAGTACATTTTGTCTTTGGCAGAAAGGAGAAATTTTAATGGCGGACAGAGTTGAAATTTTAGGCGTTCAGGTTGATTCAGTAACAATGCCTCAAGCAGTTGAACGCGTGGAAAATTTAATTGCAGAAAATAAAAATTCAATCGTGGCGACTGCTAATGCAGAAATGTTACTCAACGCAACGCACGACGCTGAATTAAAAAATATTTTAAACGCCGCGCAGTTAGTTGTTGCTGACGGTGCAGGAACAGTTTGGGCAGCAAATTATTTAGGTCACAAAATGCCTGAACGCGTCGCAGGTTTTGACTTGGTGCAGGAGTTGATGAAAATTGCGCCGCAAAAGTCGCTGAAGTTTTTTTTATTCGGCGCATCGCCAGGTATCGCTGAAAAAGCAAAATCGAAGGCTGAAGAACTTTATCCCGGAATTGAAATTGTAGGAACGCGTGACGGCTACTTTAAATCGGAGGACGAAGCAGAAATAATCGCGCAAATAAAAAATGCCAAGCCTGACATTTTACTTGCCGCACTTGGCGTTCCTAAACAGGAAAAATGGCTTTTTGCGCACAAAGCGGAACTCGGCGTGCCTGTTTCAATCGGCGTTGGCGGAACTTTCGATGTAATGGCAGGCGTTGTAAAGCGTGCGCCACTTTGGATGCAAAAGGCAAAGTTGGAATGGCTTTTCCGCGCAATGTTACAACCAAGTCGCGCAGGCAGATTGATTGCCTTGCCAAAATTTGTTTTTAAAGTTATCGCGTCAAAAAAATAAAAAAAACCTCCCAAGCGGAGGTTTTTTTTATGTTCAAAATTCAATTTCAAAATTGGTGGAGACAAGGGGGATCGAACCCCTGACCTCTTGACTGCCAGTCAAACGCTCTCCCAGCTGAGCTATGCCCCCAAAAACTTTGACAATTTTAGCTTAAAAAAATTTTTTTGTCAAGATTTAATCTTCGATAACATAAGCCTTCAAAATTTGTCCATAGTAAGCAATGTGCGCGTCTTGCGGTTCAGGATAAAATTTATTTAGCGGTGCGGAAATATTTTTCACCGGCTGAAGTTCTTGAAAAACAACGCGACATTCCAAAGTAAGTGGAAACTCTTTAATTGCCGGCGGCTGAATTAAATCAGCGTCAACCAAAGTCAATTTTGACTGGGCAATTTTGTCTGTATCGCGACCGCTTTTACTTCCACAAAGCGCAAGTGCTTTTTTTACCTGCGTGGAATTTTTATTTTCGCCGTGTGGCACGCAAATTGTAAATTCGCCGGTGCGGTCGAGCAGTTCGCGCGTAAATCTGCTTTCGCGAATATAAGCAGTAAAAATTGGCACGCCCCATTCAATACCAACCGTTCCCCAACCGATTGTCATAGCGTTGACGCAGTCTTCAGCTTCACTGACAATCAAAATTCCTTGCGGCAATGCCTTACAAATTTCTCCTGCGTAATCGAAAATATTTACTTCATTTTTTTTCATTGAACTGTACCTCCTGCTCTGTTTGCGTTTCTTAAAAGCGCGTCTTTCAATTTGCCTTCAATTGCGACAAGTTCTTTTTCGGCGGCGGCGCGTTTTTGTCTGCCTTCCTGCTGAATACGCATAGTTTCCTCAATCGTGGTGATTAAATCTTCACTGACTTTTTTAACAGTATCAATATCGACAATGCCGCGTTCATTTGCCCTTGCAGTTTCGACTGAATTTTGCTTAAGCATTTCGGCGTTGCGTTTCAGCAAGTCATTAGTTGCATCGCTGACTGCGCGTTGCATTTCGATAACTTCTTTCTGCCGAGTTAAACCGAGCGCAATTACCATTTGATTTTTCCACAGCGGTATTGTGTGATAAATTGCCGACTGAACTCTGTCTATTAAGACGCGGTCATTGTTTTGAATCAGTCGGATTTGCGGCGCAGTTTGAATTGCCAGTGTTTTGCTGAGTTTGAGGTCGTGAATTTTTTTCTCAAACCTGTCAACGCTTTGTTCAAAATCATTTACAACCTGAATTGCCATTGGATCATTTTTTTCGGCGGCTTGCGCTTTTAATTTTGGCAAAGTAATTTGTCGCATTTCGTCCAATTTTTCTTCGCCGGCACGAATATAAAGTTGCAAGTCCTTGAAGTAGTTGAGATTTTTTTCATACAACTTATCGAACATAACAACATCTTCCATGAGTTTGATTTTTGAATTTTCTAAGCCGCCTTGAATTTTTTCAACCTGCGTGGAAAGTTTTTCATAGCCTTGCATAATGTTATCAGCCTTGCTGACCATTGAGCCGATAATTGGCAGACTGCTTAAAAAGCCGCCTTTTTTTTCAGTGACATCAAAGCCTTTGACTTTGCTAACTAAATCATTCAGCAATGTTCCGACTTCGCCTGAATCTTTAGCGCGAACTTTATTTAAAATGCTGTCCGAAAACTGTGCAATTTCTTTTTGTGCAGGTGCACCATAATTCAGTGGCGTACTTGAGTCCATTAAGTCAATGCTGTCCTTGATTGATTGAACTTTTTCAATTTCAGCCGGAGTTAATGTTTCAACTTGCTTTGTGACTTTTTCAATTTCAACAGCCGGTTGAATCGGCACTATTGCCTGACTGTTTTCTGAACTTGCCGATTTTGCCGACATCAAGTCATCTAAATTTATTTCTGCCATTTAAAAAATTCCTCCTAACTATTTTTTGTCAATGTACTGATTATAAAAATCTTCCACCGGCATAAATAAATATCTAACGCCTTCAATAAAGCCAATCCAAGTTGGCAGCGTCGTCCAGAAAAATAAAATATACAACACGCCTTGAAAAGTTTTGCCTTGATAGAATTTGTGTGCGCCGATTGAACCTAAAAAAATCGCAAGTGCAGATTGAATCAATTTGCGCTGAACAATTTGCGGTCTTTCTTCTTCAGGAAAACTTTGCTGACTTTCGGTAATTTGATTATCGCGCTTACGCTTGCGCCGCGAAGTCATTACAGGAACCATATTTCTATCGACGCCGCCGAGTGGATTATTTAATAAATCTGTGTCGATTCTGACATTTCCAAATTCATCAACTTCGCCAATATCAACAGTTTGTCGCCTGATACCTTCAGCGTCAAGTTGCTGTTCCATAACTGTCAATTCTGCGTCGGCGGAAACAATTTGATCGTTCAAAATATGTTCAAATTGATCTGAATATGCGTCATGCAAGGCGGACAAAGTCAATTTCATTCTGTCTTTAAGTTCTTGAACTTTGCCGGTTGAAAGCTGCGTTGATTCCAATTCTTGATACTGCTTAATAATTTTGACTGCGCGATCTTGATAGTAATCAATAAATTTTGACGCTAATGAAATTCTGTCCGGATGATTTTCCAAATGCGTCAATAAATTTTTTGCAACTTTTTGCAGTCGTTTTACTTGCGCAGCAAGTTCGCGGTCTGAAATATTTTGCTTGGCTTCTTCAATATATTTAAAATCAGCAGTTGCCTTGTCAAAATTTGACTGCAAAAATTCTGCACGCTCAGCTTCAAGTTCTTCCAAGTCAAGTTGCGGCGTTCGATTTTTACGCCAATCCCAAAAAGCCTTTCCGCCAAAAATTACAGTCACAGTCATTACGACCGTTGCAACCACCAAAAAAATTGAATCCAACTTCGACACCCCCTGCGCAGATTGTATCATAAAAAATTTGTTATTGCACTAAATAAAAAATTCCTGCTGAAAAAGCAGTTGAATAAAATTTAATTCTGCAGTAAAATTCTGACGAAGTTTTTTCAATGGAGGATAGCATGGTTCATATAGTTATTGATTTGGAAATGAATCCGATAAGCCGCAAACTTAAGGACGTTCGACAATTTTTGCAAGATGAAGTTATTGAATTTGGCGCAGTAAAATTAAATGAAAACTATCAGCTTGTCGATAAATTTCAACTTTATGTCAAGCCGGAGTTCAGAAAAATTTCAAAACACATTACAGAACTTACCGGCATAACAAATGACACTGTCGCCAACAAAGAAAATTTTAAATCTGCATTCAAAAATTTTTTCGACTGGATTGCCACTTGGGATTTTAAAATTTATTCCTGGAGTCCTTCAGACATAAAACAACTCAAGAATGAATGCGCCTATAAAATACCTGACTTCGATGTCAAAAGACTTGCCGCGCAATGGATTGACTTGCAAGATGAATTTGACAAGCGCATTGGTGTTTCAAACAATTTAGCACTTAAGCACGCAGTTGGCGCAATGAATCGCGACTTTCAAGGCACTGAACACACAGCCTTAGCCGATGCCGAAAACACCGCCGCAATTTTAACTTTGATGCAGGACGACGCAGCCTTCAAAAAAACAATGCAGCCGGTTATCGATATGCTGAATCCAAAACAACTTTCAGAATCTATCGGCGACTTATATCCCGAACTTATGAACCTAAAATTCGACTGAAATAAATAAAAAAACTGCCCGCCGACAGAAAAGGTCCAAATGGAAATTGACTTTTCAAGTCGCGGTTTTTTATTGCCAAAAACACTGCAAAAATTGCAGCAAGCATTGACGCTAAAAATATTGCCGCCAACAAATTTTTCCCCAACCACAAACCTAAAACTGCGCAAAATTTAACATCGCCGCCGCCCATTCCGCCACGACTGATTATGTAAATTGCAAACATCAAAATAAATCCCAGCGCAAAATACAAAATACCTTCGCCTACTGAAACTAAAAATCCAAGCGCGTCAAATAAAATTCCAACAGCCGCCATTGGCAACAAAATTCTGTCATAAATCATCATGGTTTTTAAATCTGTCGCCGAAATTGAAATTAAAAATCCTGCAAAAATTATCGCAACTAAAATTTCCATTCGCCCTCCAAAAAAAAATGTTGACAATTATTTTCAATTAGTCTATACTACAGTCAAGCTTTCGTTAAAGCTCTCCTAAAAAAATAATCACATACGCTTAATAAAAAAGTACCTGCAAAAGTTCTGCAGGTATTTTTTTTGCGCTTATTCAAATTCAATCGTCGCCGGCGGCTTGCTTGTGCAGTCATAAAGCACGCGATTAACACCTTTGACTTCATTGACAATTCTGTTTGCGACAATGTTTAAAATATTCCAGTCAAGTTGGGCGGCTTCGGCAGTCATAAAGTCGCTAGTCATAACCGCACGCAAAACAATTGCCGAATCATAAGTTCGCCCGTCACCCATAACTCCGACACTGCGCATATTTGTAAGCGCGGCAAAATATTGTCCAAGCTGCGGCGCAATACCTGCCTTTGCAATTTCTTCGCGATAAATTGCGTCAGCGTCCTGCACAATTTTAATTTTTTCTGCTGTGACTTCGCCAATAATTCTGATTCCAAGACCGGGACCTGGAAAAGGCTGGCGACTGACTAAATTTTCAGGCAAACCAAGTTCGCGTCCTGCCTGTCTGACTTCATCTTTAAAAAGCAGTCTTAAAGGCTCAACAATTTCCTTGAAGTCCACGAAGTCAGGAAGTCCGCCAACATTGTGGTGAGATTTTATAACTGCAGATTTTCCAAGTCCGCTTTCAATAACGTCGGGATAAATTGTCCCTTGCACTAAAAAATCAACCGCGCCGATTTTTTTTGCGACATCTTCAAAAACGCGTATAAATTCTTCACCGATAATTTTGCGTTTGCGTTCAGGATCAGTCACGCCGACCAACTTGCTTAAAAATCTGTCAGCCGCGTCAATCTTGATAAAATTCAGGTTGTAGTTGCTGAAAACTTCCTCAACTTCCGCCGCTTCATTTTTCCGCAAAAGTCCGTGATCTACAAAAACGCAAGTTAAATTTTTGCCTACAGCTTTACTAAGCAGAACCGCCGCAACTGAAGAATCAACTCCGCCGCTCAACGCGCAGAGAACTTTTCCGTCGCCAATTTTATTTTTCAAGTTGTTGATTGTGTCGCTAACGAAAGTATCCATCTTCCAATCGCGCTTGCAAGCACAAATATCCACGAAGTTTGACAGAATTTTTTTACCTTCAGCTGTGTGCAAAACTTCAGGGTGAAATTGCACGGCGTAAAGATTTTCAGCAGGATTTTCGGCGGCAGCGATTGGGCAATTTTCAGTTTGCGCAGTTGCGATAAAATTTTCAGGCAGGTTAGTAATTCTGTCGGTGTGGCTCATCCAAACTACAGATTTTTTTTCAACGCCGGCAAACAATTTCGATTCAGACAAAATTTCAAGTTCAGTCTTGCCATATTCGCTGACTTCGGCAGTTTTAACTTTGCCATTCAAAACATACGCCATAGCCTGTGCGCCGTAACAAATACCAAGCACAGGAACATTCAGGCTGAACAGTTCACTTGGCGGCAGACTTGCATTTTCTTTATAAACGCTTTGAGGTCCGCCTGTCAAGATAATTCCTTCCAAGTCCAAATTTTTTATTGCGTCGAAATTTATCGCCGTGCCGAGTCCGCTTTTAACATTTTTGTCAGATTTAATTTCGCCGTCAGTCAGGGTATGAACTTCGCAGTAAATATTATTTTCACGCACGCGTCGCGCTATCAACTGATTATATTGTCCGCCGAAATCCAAAACTAAAATCATACTTATCACCTCAAAAAAAATAAAGGCTAGGTCGTCCCTAACCTTCTGAAAGTAAAATCTCAAAACATTATATTGACTAAGAAATCTCAAAACATCATATTAACTAAGTTGCCGACATTTGCGATTGAAGCCATTTTTGCGTAAGTGCCGCCTGTATAAAGTGCAGCTGTCGAAAGTTGGTCGCCGAGCATTGATTTTGCACTTGGGAAAAGACTGTCGCGGCGTGAATTTGCGCTTGAAACATGACTTTCAGCCTTAGCCGCCAAGCCGTCGCTACCAACAAGCCTTGAAACTTTGTTTGGATCGTTCACAATTGTGTTGGCAAGTTTTTCTTCGTCAACTTCAAGTGTGCCATCGCTTTTAACATTTATTCCGATTGAGGAATAATCAGCCGCGCGATAAGTTGAGTCGCTGAAAGTTTTTGCAAGTTGACTGACACGATTTGAAACTGAACTGTTGTCACTTAAAAATTTAGTTGCGCTGTTGTAGTCGTCAACCAAATTTTGCACAGCTTTAAGCGCGTCTTTCATTTTGTCGCTGTAAGTTGTTGTTGTAGTAGTCTTGCCGTTTTCGTCGGTTGTGGTAGTTTTGGTAATTGCGTCTGCAACTTCAGTGTCGGAATTTTCCGGTTTAGCAGTGACTGCCGCAAAGTCAAATTCCTTAGCCGCCTTTGCTGATTTGCTTAAATCTTCCATTGCTTCATCAAATTCATCATAAAAAGTTGTCTTTGCTGTGTCATAACTTTCCATGACGGAGGCAACGCCGGCTTTAATTTCGCTAAGACCGGCAAGCGCAGTCATAGCTGAATTGTTGGACACATTCGCGCTGTAATTGCTCCACAGCGAATTGATTGATTTTTGACCTGCAGTTTGATTTTTGTTTGCAGTGCTGTTGTTAAACAGGTAGGAATACTGCGTCGCGCTGAACAGGCTACTAATGTTCATTGCCATTTTGCTCACCCTTCCTTGAGTTAATCATTTGAACATTTTTTTGAAATAATACATTTTTAAATAAACAAATGCAAGATTTTTTTAACAATCAGCTTTCCAAAGACCATGTAAATTGCAGTAGGCATAAACTGCAACAGGTTCATCATCTTCGGCGAGAATAAATTTTGCTTCAGGTTTGTCAGTTGGTTGCAACATTCTGTATTGACCGCCAAGTTTTGTTTGCAGATAAATCCATGTGATAAAATGCTCAGCAGTCATCGGATGCGCCACGCTGCCGACTTGCACTGAAATATTTTTACCTTCTACTTGGACGGCTGGGATATGTTTTTCCTGCGCGGCATCTGTTGTATTTGCTATAAGTTTTTGCATTTTTGCGCCGTCAGCCGAAATATTTTCAGTGCCTTTAAAAATTAACATTGCGATAGTTTGTTTATCTTGACTGATAAAAAGCCTTTCGCCTTTCATAATAAAGACCTCCTTAGAATGATGATTGAATAATTAAAGCCAAACTTTTATCTTGTTCGTCGTCCCAGTGAATATTGTATGCGCGTGCTGTAGTTTCTTCGCCCCAATTGTTCAATGTGACATCAATATATTCATTGCCGTCTTTGGAAAGTTTTTGAACAGGACAATTATCACATGGCGCGTTGAAGTCGTGAAATCTTTTGTAGCAAGGCTGGTCGGTTGAAGCAGTAGTCAAAGTTTGCCGAATTGTTGAGTTGAAAAAAATTGGTTCATAATTATCTTTGTCAACCACATAAATAAATTCCTGCATATGGTCGAGTATATTTTGGAAGTGGCGGCTCATTTTTTCAAAAATTGCGTCGGTGCGTCTGTCAAGTAAAATATTTCCAAGTAAAACAGAAAAAATACTTAATTTAGTAAGCGCTTCTTTTGGAATTTCGCTGACAGTGTTTGAAGTTTCAAAGCCAACGCTGCCGATAACTTCGCCGCTGTGAGTGATTTGACAATGTGCAAACGCGCCGAGTTTTAGATTTTCAAACATAACCAAGTCGCCTTTGTAGTGATTGCGTGTGTCGGGGCAGGTAGCCATAACGCCGTAAGGAGTCGGGCGAAATGCGGCTTCAATAATTGCGTAGCGTCTGTCAATATAAGCAGCAAGATTTGTTGAGTTCATCTTGTCGCCAAGTGCAAAGCCATTTGGACTAACCCATTCAAACAAATTGAAGTAGCGATTTGAAGTGTGCGAAAATCTGTCAATCGTGACGCGGTCGAGATTAAATTGCTTGCCAAACATTTCCAAGCAGACAGAAATTGTCATTTCAGGATTTTGCGTTTCATAAAGCATACTCAAAATAAATTCAAGCATATTATCTTCAAAAGCGCGTTGGCGAATATCTTCGCCGTGCGTTGGATCGCGCTCTGAACTGACAGAAATATCTCTGCTGCTAAAGCCGGCGTGATAGATTGAATATTGATTTTTGCCGCGCGATTTAGATTCATAAAGCGCACGATCGGCGTGTTTGAATAGTTCCAAGTAAGTTGTGCCGTGTTCGGGATAAAGCGCAACACCAATGCTAACTGAAAAAGGCAGACTGACATTGTTATTTTCATAATTGCGGTCAAGTTGTGCTAAAAGTTCGCCGCAACGCTTTTCCAAAATTTCAACAGAAGGCATTTCGCAAAATAGGACAATAAATTCATCGCCGCCGATTCTGCCGACAATATCTTTCTGCCTAAAGACACTTCGGATCGCCAATCCCATATCGGAAAGTACGCCGTCGCCGAACAAATGCCCGAAAGAATCATTTATAGCTTTAAAGCCGTCAGCATCAATTATAAGTAGAGCAGGCGGTCTATCAAGCGAAGATAAACTTGCTAAATAATCTTCAATATGCCTTTGCGTGGCAGTTTTATTTAAAAAGCCTGTCAAAACATCATGTTCGGCGGAGTGTTGAAGTTCCATTTGCCAAAGTTGTTTGACATTGATATTACAAATGCAACCGAATGCAATTTTAGGTCCGTGTTCATCAAAGTACAAAAGCAATCTAAATTCTGCCCAGAGGTAGTCGGTTTTATTTTTGCCAAGCAGGCGTATTTTTGCAGTGAAAAGTTGATAATCATTGCGCATGCCCTGCATCCAAAACATTTCATTGAAAAAATTTTCAAACTTTTCGCGGTCGTCGGGGTGAATTGTATCGCCGCCAAAAAAAAGCGTAGACGCAGGCGAGGCTATTTGCGGCAAATCGTACTCCGAATTTTCGACAGACGCCGTAAATTCCAAAGTGTCAGTCAAAACATTCCACTTGAAGTAAATTAAGTTGTCAATGTCGTTAAGCGTTCGATAAATTTCTGTATTAAACTCTTGTGGTATTTTAAAATCGGCGTCAGTCATTAAAAATTTCTCCTTTCAGTCGAAATTTAGCTTATGATTCAATAATTTGATCATCTGAAAGTTCAAAGTTATTTTATCAAATTGTAAGGTGCTAATTCAACAGATTTTGTAAAAATTTTTTCAGTCTTTAAAATTTGTGACTTTCATTGTAAAATATTTTTGAAAAAAAATTTTTTTTGAAGGTGATAATTTTGAGTTTGGAATATTTAAATCAAGATCGTGCGCCAATTTTGGAAGCGTTGGAAAAAATGAAACAAACACGGCTTGTGCCTTTTGATGTACCTGGACACAAACGCGGTCGTGGCAATAAAGAACTTGCAGATTTTTTAGGTCAAGATTGCTTGGACGTTGATGTTAATTCAATGAAGATGCTGGATAATCTTTGCCACCCTGTAAGCGTAATTCGCGACGCAGAAAAATTGGCGGCGGAGGCTTTCGGTGCGGCAAATAGTTTTTTAATGGTTGGCGGAACAACTTCAGCTGTTCAGGCAATGGTTCTTTCAACTGTCAAGCCCGGCGAAAAAATTATCCTGCCAAGAAATGTTCATCGCTCTGCAATTAACGCACTAATTTTGTGCGGCGCAACGCCTGTTTATATAAATCCTCAAGTTGACGACACGCTTGGAATTTCGCTCGGAATGAAAGTTTCTGAAGTTATCGACGCAATGGATAAAAATCCTGACGCAAAAGCTGTTTTAGTAAACAATCCAACTTACTATGGCATTTGTTCGGACATTGAAAAAATTACTGCAGAAGCTCACAAGCGCGGAATGAAACTTCTTGCTGACGAAGCGCACGCCACGCAATTTTATTTCAGTTCAAGACTTCCAAAATCTGCAATGAAAGTCGGCGCGGATATGGCGGCTGTTTCTATGCATAAATCAGGCGGTAGTCTTACGCAAAGTTCATTCCTGCTTATTGGCAAAAATATTAACGCCGGTCATGTTCATCAAATTATAAATTTAACTCAATCAACTTCCGGTTCATATCTTTTGATGTCTAGTTTGGATATTTCGCGCAGAAATTTAGCTTTGCATGGCGAAGAAATTTTCAGCGGCGTAATTGATTTAGTTGAATATGCACGCGAAGAAATAAATTCACTCGGCGGTTGGTATGCTTATGGCAAAGAACTTATCGACGGCGACGCAATTTTTGATTTTGACACTACTAAGCTGTCGATTTTTACTCGCGCAGTTGGACTTGCAGGGATTGAAGTTTATGATATTTTGCGCGATGAATATGATATTCAAATGGAGTTCGGCGATATTGCAAATACGCTGGCTTATGTTTCAATCGGCGACAGAAAGCAAGATATTGAGCGTTTAGTTTCTGCGCTGGCTGATATTAAGCGCAATTATCGCAAAGACCCTGCAAAACTGTTTAAAGTTGAATATATAGATCCAATTGTTGACGCAACACCGAAAGAAGCTTTTTACGCAAATAAAAAATCTCTGCCGCTTGCCGAAACTGTCGGTAAAACTGCTGCAGAGTTTGTTATGTCTTATCCGCCGGGAATTCCAATTCTTGCTCCAGGCGAACGCGTTACGCAGGAAATTTTGGACTATATTAAATATTCCAAGAAAAAAGGCTGTCAAATTACAGGTCCTGAAGATATGTCAATCCAACGCTTGCAAATAATTGACGCTTGTTGAGAAATTGTCAGATTTTCAGATTGTCAGATTGTCCGATT
>CAJOPJ010000125.1 GCA_905236325.1 uncultured Selenomonadaceae bacterium | reverse complement strand
TCGTAAAGGTGCGCGAAACTTTTAATCGAGTTCACGAAGAGATACGAACTTATGCCGGAATATTGCGTGGCAACAACCCAACCTCCTGCAACGCCGATAATGTCGCCAAAAACCGTGAGGATGGGCACGACTATCATGCAAGCAATCATTCGCGGGACGATTAAATAATTGACCGGACTGACCGCCATGACTTTCAACGCGTCAATTTGTTCGGTGACTTTCATTGTGCTGATTTCCGCAGTTATCGCGGCACCAACTCTGCCTGCACATACAACGCCAACTAAAACCGGTCCAAGTTCACGCCCAATTGCAATTGAAACTATTCCGCCGACTGTCGATTGTGCGCCGAATCTAACCAATTCATTAGCTGTTTGCAATGTAAAAACTACGCCGGTAAAAAGCAATGTCAGTAAAACTATCAGCAATGAATCTGCGCCAAGATGTGACATTTGTGCGATTATGTGATTTATGCGCGGCTTATGTTTTAATTGCTTCATTGTGTCTAAGTAAAGCAAAACTATTTTACCAAAGTCCTCAAGACGCGCTATTACAAATCTTCCAATGACTTCAAAAAATTTTGTTATGAATTTCTCCATTTCAATTTTCCATTCTTCATTCCAAAATTTCAATCAAACCTGCGTCCAAATTGTAAAAAAATTGAACGCGCCGATTTTCAATCGCAACTGCAGGTTCAGCTTGTGTAACCATTGTCCAGCCTTCAGCTTGAAGTTTCTCAATGTCAGAATCAAAATTTTCAGCAATATAGCACAGGTGATAAGGACCAACGCCAATGCGCTTTGATAAGTCTTTGAACTTCCACTCGCCTTTGCGTGGCGCAATTAACTCAATCACAGTTTCGCCATTCTGCAGAAATAAAATTCCCCCGCCTCTGGACACATCATAAACTTCTTCAGAAATAACTTTGTAGCCGAGCGAAATAAATTTTTCAACAGCAGCATTTATATCTTCAACCAAATAGCCGATGTGATGAACTTTCATATTTGACACCTACTTTGCGTGGCGAAGTGAATTGACAGGAATATTCGCCACCAAAGCAACAGACTCCGAATCATTGGCAAGCGCAATTTCCATTTCATTTTTGTTAATGTCCATGTACTTTGAAATGACGGCGATAATTTCATTTTTCAACTGCTCCATAATTTCAGGTGAAACGCTGGCTCTGTCGTGAATTAAAACAACCTGCAGGCGTTCTTTAGCAATTTTGCCGGAACGCTTTTCCTGCTTGCCAAAAACTTTCATAAGCAAATCTAGCATTTTAATTCGACCTCCTTAAAAAAGCATTGAGAACAAGCGTTTCAGTTTTGCAAAAAAGCCTTCTTTCGGCGGCTTGAAAAATGGAATACTTTCACCACACAATCTGCCGACAATATTTAAATACGCTTTACCTGCGATTGAATCTTTCATAGCAATGACAGGTTCGCCGCGATTTGTAGCCATAACAACTGCTTCGTCGTCAGGAACTTGTCCAATGCAATCAATCGACAAAATTTCGTTAATATCTTCCATGTCAAGCATATCGCCTTTTTCAACCATTTGTGGTCGAATCCTATTAACAATCAATTTTACATTTTCCTTGTCGGCGCGTCCAAGTTCACCAATAATCTTGTCGGCATCGCGAACTGCCGAAATTTCCGGCATAGTTACAACAATCGCCATATCAGCCGCAGCAATTGCAGTTTTAAAGCCTTGTTCAATACCTGCCGGGCAGTCGATTATTATAAAATCAAAATCTTTCTTCATATCGTCGCAAAGTTTAATCAAGTCGTCAGGATTTACTGCAGATTTATCTTTAACTTGCGATGTCGGCAACAGATATAAACTGTCGTGCTTTTTGTGGCGAACAAGTGCTTTATTGTAAGGCACTCTGCCGCTGGTTACATCAATCAAATCATACATAATTCTATTTTCCAAACCAAGCAATAAATCTAAATTGCGCAAGCCGGTATCTGTGTCGATAAGCGCAACTTTATTTCCGCGCATTGCAAGTCCTACACCGATATTTGCTGTTGTAGTTGTCTTGCCAACGCCGCCTTTGCCACTGGTTATAACTATAATTTGGCTCATCAGTTTTCTCCTTTCAGTTGAAAACATTCACTATACATTTAATCACTATTCAATAAATTTTAAATTAACAATCTAAAATCTATCTGCTAACTGCATCAATAACAATGCGTCCGTCCTTGATTGAGGCTTTTTCAGCATGATCAGGCATTTCCAAGTCATCAGGACTGCGCGCCAAAATATCAGCAATTTGTATTTGCATTGGCATAAGCCTGTCAGCCACAACACAAGCAGTTGTATCACCAAAAGCACCTGCATGAACACTGCCACGACAAGTGCCGCGAATATCAATATTTCCACCGGCAATAACTTGTGCTCCTGGATTTACATTGCCAAAAATCATAACAGAACCTTCAGCGCGAATTTCTTGTCCGCCACGAACTGTTTTATTAACAATCAAAGTCTTTTGCGTTTGACTTTGAGTTTCGCGTTTCGGAATTTTTGAAATTGGCAACATTGCAGGATTTTTTAGTTCATCGCTAAACAACATTCCGTGCCTGTGAAACATTCTTCGCAGTTTTTCATTGCGCTCTTCAGAAAAATAACCTTTCTGCACAAAAACTGTCGTACCGCGTATGAAAAATTTGTCGCCGCTTTCCAACTTGTTTTGTAAATCTGCTTGAATATCTTCAAAACTTGCGCCTTTGGCAAAACTAAGTTGCAAGCCGGTTTTCAAGCCTTTTATCTTTACAACTTCACTCAACTTTATCACCGCCTATGATTTTTAACTGAAAAAAATTTTTTAAGCCTATTATACATATTTTGCAGAGAATTTCCATAGTTTTTTCATAAAAATTTTTCGTTCTGAAAAATATTTTTTTATTATCGAAAAAATTTTAACAATAAATTTTTTTTGTGCTATAATATGCGCTGTTGTTTTGGGAGGGGAAATTTTTTTATGCGACTTACTGCCATGATTGCCAAGTGGAAGCCGTTGCAGCATTTCGGCGTAGTGATTGGCTGTTTAATTGCCGCGTCGTCGATAAATTTATTTGTCGTGCCGAGTCATCTTTTGACAGGCGGCGTTACCGGTATTGCAATGATAGTTTATTATTTGGCAGATTTACCAATCGGCGTTCAAACTTTTATCTATAACCTGCCGCTGTTGATTGCGTCTTACAAATTGCTTGGCAGAAATTATACAGTCGATGTGATAATTGGCACAGTGGTTTTTTCAATTTGCCTTGACGCAACAAAATTTTTGAATAATTACGCGCCTGTTGAGGATTTGATGTTGGCATCGGTTTATGGCGGCGTGTTCAATGGCATTGGCTATGGTCTGGTTTTTAGAATGAACGGCTCGACCGGCGGCTTTGACATACTTGGTGCAATTATTAAAAAATATTATTCAATGAACATGGGCACAGTAATTTTTGCTTTTAATTGCGTGATTGTTTCTGTTGCAGGTTTTTTGTTTGGAATTGCGCCGGCAATGTTCACGCTGATTTGTATGTACACAAATTCAATCGTTACAGACAAAGTTATTGCCGGCTTAAACCGCAGGAAAGCAGTTTTGATTGTTTCGGAAAAGTCGAAGGAAATTTCGGAAGGCATTATGCAAGAACTTAAGCGCGGAGTAACTTTTTTGCATGGGCAGGGAGGTTTTAGCGGCAATGAGCGCGATATTGTCTTAGCAGTTGTAAGTTTGACGCAAATTGCCAAAGTAAAAATTATTACTCACGCGATTGACAAAAATGCCTTTATGATAATTATGTCGGCAAGCGAAGTTGTCGGGCGTGGATTTACAAAACCAAGTCGAACTAAAAAAATTCCTGCACAAGATAAACTTTCGCCGGAAACTGAGAAAAAAATTCAAGCCGCACTTGCCGCTAAAGATTAACTTGACAGACTGAAAGGAAGTTTTAGCTAAATGGAAATAACATATCTGCTGAACAGCGGATTTATGATTCGCGACGGCGATACTTTGTTGATGATTGATAATTTTGATGATCCATCATTGACAGCTGATACTGAAGTCGGCGCAGGTAATTTTAAACACCTGTATATCTTTGTGACGCACGCGCATTTTGACCACTTTGGAACGCATATCAGAGCTTACGCGCCGCAAACTTCGCAATATATTTT
>CAJOPJ010000124.1 GCA_905236325.1 uncultured Selenomonadaceae bacterium | reverse complement strand
TTTTTGTTGTGAAAAAAATTCAGCCAAGATTTTGTCAATTTATCGTCCGCCAAGTCAGATTTTGTTAAAACTGTAACGCGCGGTTTGTCGCCTAAAATTTCAGCCAACATTGGATTTTGGCTTGAAAATGGTATCCTTGCGTCCAAAAGTTCCACTGCCACATCAATAATTTTTAAGTTGTCGCGGATAATCCTTTCGGCTTTTTTCATGTGACCCGGAAACCATTGCAAAGTTAAATTATTTTCCATTGCACGCCAACTCCAAAATTTTTTCCGCAACCTGTTCAATATTTAAATCTGTCGTGTCAATAAAAATCGCATCATCTGCCTGTTTCAGTGGCGCAATTTCACGTTCGGAATCTTGTTTATCACGCAGGAAAATTTCTTGCTGAATTTTTTCAAGTTCGACTGCAGGATTTTTTAATTTTAATTCTTCAAAACGCCGCCGCGCACGCTCTTCAAGTGACGCTGTCAAAAATATTTTTAAATCTGCATTTGGCAAAACTTGAGTTCCAATGTCGCGACCGTCCATAATGACTTTGCCGGATTCAGCCATTTTGCGTTGAAGTTCAGTCAATTTTTTTCTGACAAAGCCGAACTTTGAAACATCTGATGCCAATTTGCTGACTTCTGGCGTGCGAATTGATTTTGTAACTTCAACATTATCGACAAAAACTTTTGCCTGAGCGTCCAATTTAATTTCAATTTTATTGACAATTTTTTGCAGAAGTTCTTCGCTAAAATTTTCGCCGGTCTGCAAAAATTTCCAACCGACCGCACGATACATTGCGCCTGTATCAATGTAAGTGTAATTTAATTTCGCCGCAACAATTTTGCAAACTGTGCTTTTACCTGCACCTGCCGGTCCGTCAACCGCAATAATTTTTTTCATTTCAAAACCTCCAAAATTTTTACAAATTTTATCACAGAAAACCTCTCCTGAAAATAAAAAAAATCCTCCAGAGCGGAGGATAATTTATTTACATCAATCAGCTGATATTTTTTTTATAATGTTTGTAGTTGATTTGCCTTCGACAAGCTGAACAAATTTAATTTCGCCGCCGTAACCTTGAACAATTTTTGCTTCCGGCAGATTGTCAAGATTGTAGTCGCCGCCTTTAACATAAATTGCCGGCTTGATTTCTGCAATTAAATTTTCAGCAGTTTGTTCGCCAAAAAAAACTACATCGTCCACAGCCTTAAGTCCAAGCAAAACTTCTGCGCGGTCATTTTGATTGTTTACAGGACGCGTCTTGCCTTTCAATCGGCGCACTGATTCATCGCTGTTCAAACCGACAATTAAAATATCGCCGAAATTTTTTGCTGTCGTCAAATATCTTACATGCCCTGCGTGCAAAATATCAAAGCAACCATTGGTAAAAACAATTTTCTTACCTTGTTGGCGCAGTTGCTCACAATGTGCAGAAATTTTTTTTCTGTCAATAAGCATTTTATTTACCTGCCTTTGCTTCATAAGCCGCCTGCAGATTTTGCAAAGCGTCCTTGAAGTTCTGATTCAGCGACAAAGCATTTGTATAATCTGCAATTGCGCTGTCATAATCCTGCAAATAAAAATAACAAACGCCGCGATTTGTATAAGCAGTTATCAAAGTATTGCCGACTTCGCCAAGTTCAATCGCCTTTGTAAAATCTGAAATTGCTTTATGGTATTCACCGCGATTTAAATAAACCGAACCGCGATTGTTATAAGCTAAAAAATTTTTATTATCAAGTTCAAGCGCACGGTTTGAATCTTCAAAAGCCTGATTAAAATTTTCCAACAAGAGATATGCCGCGCCACGACTTGCATAAACTGCTGAAGTTTTTTCGCCAAGATTTATTGCGTGCGTAAAACTTTCGACGGCGGCTAAATAATTTTCAGTGAAAGTTTGAACGCGACCAAGATTAACATAAGCCGCCGCAAAGTCAGATTTAATTTGCAAAGCGCGTTTTAAATCTTCAAGCGCGTTATCAAAGTAGTAGTCAGCTGATTCAGTTTTGCCGCTGTTGCGATTAAAAATTCCAATGTCGATATTTAATGCGCCACGATTGTTCAACGCAAGCCAGTCAGCAGGATTTATCTGCAAGGCTTGATTGTAACTTGCCAATGCTTCTGCAAATTTGCCTTGATGATGATAATTTCTGCCAACGGTGTTGTAATCTATCATCGCACTTGCCGACTGAAAATTAAAAATCAACAGCACTGCAATTAAAAATATTTTCATATCGTCACCTCAAGAAAACAACTTTGGTATCGTTCAGAAAATTCGACGCGCCATTTTCAATTAAAATTCTGCTGCCGTCAACAACGCTGACTACAGGATTTGAATTGTTATCAGAAAGCTGAACTGCGCGAATAATCAGCGGATTACTTCCTGCGCGTCCAACTTCAGACATATTGCTTGCATAATTTACCATGCCTTCGCTAATCACCAAGTCGTAATTTAAATTTTCATGACCATAAAGTTTAACGCCGTTCAAATCTTTAATAACCGGCGACATAACCGGCTGAAGATTAAGTCCGCGACAATCAATAATCAAACCTGTGTAATTGCCTTGCGCGGCAAGTGGTGAATTTTCGCCGCCTTCAACAACTGTGTAACTTGAAACGCCGCCTTGCTGACTTTCAACTGCAGGGAACGGCTGAATTTCAGTGCGCGGAATAACAGCTTCAGCAAGTGAACCTGTAATTCCAAAAATCGGCACTCGCATTGTAACTTGATAAACGCCGCCTTCAAGTTGCCGCTCATCAACAATTCTGGCACCTGTAATAACTGCGCTGACAGTTGTATTTATTATGTCGGAACGCAACTGCATTGTTGAAACAGTGGTTTCAGAATTGACTTGAACGCCTTGAATAATTTCAGCCAACGCACGATAAGCATTGACAACTGCAGCGCGTTTTGCCATTGCCTGAGCCTGTCTGCCTGAAAAATTTGCCGGCGCAATGCCTTCGCCTGTCGCAGTAATTGTTAAATTGTTCCAGTCAGTCGCTGCTTCAACTTTAACGCAAAAAATCATCAACACAACAATCATCAAACTAAAAATTTTTTTCAGCATAAATTCTACCTCCTTAATTTTGGTAATTTAAGTGTACAAATAAAAATTATTTTCCAACACAAAAATATTTATTAAAAATAATTTGCAGTGAAAATTTTAACTAATTTTTCCATCACGCACAAGTTCACGCGCCGCCTTGCCTGTCAAATGTTCAATCTGCATAACCAAAACTGCCACGCGTTCAGTTTTAACAGAACCTGCAATATAACTTTCGCGCTGTGAAGTTGGAACTTCCGCACAATATTTTTCAGCTAAAAGTTCAAGACCACGCTTAATTTCAAGTTCATCAGTCACAATTTTAATTTTGCCAAACGCAATCACGCTGGTAAAGTAGCTGGTAAATTCCTTGCTCACAACTTCATGCAAATCTACAACGCAGAATGAAACTTTGTCATTATTTTTAATAGCGTCGAGTTTGTGACCGGTGGTCGCGCTGTGAAAATAAATTTTGTCGCCTTCAACTGCGTAATTTATCGGCACTCCATAACTATAGCCTTCGTCGCCGGACAAACTAAGTACGCCAAAAATTCCTTCACGCAGAATTTTTTCTGCAGTTTGCTGACTTATCGCGCATTTTTTGCGTCGCATTTCTCTGAACATAAAATCGCCTCCAAAAATTTTATCATGAATATTTTTCCACAAAAAAAGCAGGTTGCCCTGCTTGTAAAAATTTTTTTAAGCCAACGCGTTTTTGACCAATAATCTAGCCTTAGCTCTTGCAAGAGCAGCATTTGCGCGGCTTATGTCAATCAGCGAATCTTTTGTTGCCTGTTTATATTGTGCGATTCTTTCTTCGGCGCGTTGTTTAGCACGTTCGGCGCGTGCGACATCAATATTTTCAGGCAGTTCAGCCGAATGTGAAAGTACAGTAATTTTTTCCGGCGTAACATCCATAAAGCCGCCGCCGATTGCAATTAACTGTTCAGTTCCGCCAATTTTAATGCGCATAGCGTGCGGCTGAAGTTCAGTAAGCATTTTTGCGTGACGCGGCAAGATACCAAGTTCGCCGGCTGTTGAACGCACAATAACCATATCGACATCTTTTGAAAAAATTTCGCCTTTGTCTGGGCTGACAATATCAAGTTGGATTGTTGCCATTTAAAATCAACCCTCCTTGAGTTTCTCCGCCTTTTGTACAGCTTCTTCAATTCCGCCGACAAGATAAAACGCAGCTTCCGGCAAGTCATCGTACTTACCGGCAAGAATTTCTTTAAAGCCGCGAATTGTATCTTTAAGCGGCACATACTTGCCTTCCATACCTGTGAACTGCGACGCGACAGCAAACGGTTGCGACAGGAAACGCTGAATTTTTCTTGCGCGGCTGACGGTGAGTTTGTCATTTTCGGAAAGTTCTTCCATACCCAAAATTGCGATAATATCTTGCAATTCTTTGTACTTCTGCAAAACAGCCTGAACGCCGCGCGCAACTTCGTAATGTTCTTGCCCAATAATGTTCGGATCCAAAATTCTGGAAGTTGAGTCCAAAGGATCGACTGCAGGATAAATTCCAAGTTCAGCAATCTGACGGCTTAAAACTGTTGTCGCATCCAAGTGAGTAAATGTT
>CAJOPJ010000123.1 GCA_905236325.1 uncultured Selenomonadaceae bacterium | reverse complement strand
ATGGCGGAGGGGGTGGGATTCGAACCCACGGTAGCTGTTAGACTACACTTGATTTCGAGTCAAGCACCTTCAACCACTCGGACACTCCTCCGTTAAACAAAGGCGATAATAACATAAACTGCCGTGACTGTCAAATTTTAATTTAAATCAAAAACAGTTCGCGGTGCGCCATTCATTTCGGCAACTAAAGCATCGCGCAGTTTAATTTCATCTTCGTCCACAATTTGCATTGCAAAGCCGGCGTGAACCAAAACAAAATCGCCGACTTTAGCGTCGGGCAAAAGCATTAAACTTGCTTTGCGCTTTATGCCTTTGTGTTCAATGGTAGCCAAATTGTCTTTGATGTTCAAAACTTTTGCAGGAAAAGCCAAGCACATAAATTTTCAACCTCCAAACATTTCAAGTTCGCTGAAGAAAATTTTAATTTCGCGCGCGGCACTTTCGGGGCTGTCGGAGGCGTGAACTGCGTTTTTACTGCCACTTTCGGCGTACATTTTGCGAATTGTGCCTTCAGCAGCTTGTGCAGGATTTGTCGCGCCGTTAATTTCGCGAACGCGTTTAATAACATTTTCGCCGCCGAGAACTAATGCCATCAATGGACCGGAAGTCATAAACTCAACCAAATTTTCATAGTAAGGCTTGCCAATGTGTTCGGCGTAATGACTTGCGGCAAGTTTTTCATCCATTTGCATAACTTTTGCCGCAATGACTTTAAAGCCTTCATCTTCATAACGCTTTAAAATATCGCCTAAATGTCCTTTGCTGAATGCGTCAGGCTTAATCAAAACTAAAGTTTTTTCCATAAAAAAATTTACCTCCATTTGAAAAAAATCAATTTATTCTATATTCAACACCTTACAATTTCAAGTGCAGAAAAAATTTTTATGTTATAATGCAAAAAAATTTGCAGGTGATTTTATGTTAAGTAATTTTATTGTTGCGTTGAGCGCAGTTGTTCCAATGTTTTTTTTAATGGCGATTGGCGCGTTTGTTAAGTTCAAAAAATGGCTGACCGATGAAGAACTCAATCACATGAACAGAATGGTTTTCAGAGTGTTTTTTTTCTGCTTGATGTTTCACAGCATTTATACAACAGATTTAGCGTCAACTTTTCGACCGCGACTTATGATTTTCGGCGCAGTTGGTGTGCTTATTATTTTTGCGTTGTTAATGCTTGTGATTCCGAAAATTGAACCTGAAAATCGCAGGCGTGGCGTTATGGTTCAAGCAATTTTCCGCAGTAATTTTGTACTTTTTGGCGTGCCGATTGTTGCAAATATTTTTGGCGATTCAAATATTGCCGTCACAACAATGATGATTGCAGTAATAATACCAATTTACAATATTTTGGCAGTTTTTGCGCTTGAAACTTTTCGTGGCAGAAGATTTTTAATTATGCCAATTGTTCGCGGTGTTTTAACTACGCCAATGATTTTGGGTGCAATTGTCGGCGGAATTTTTTTACTGCTTGGTATACACTTACCTGAACCGATTTTAAAGCCGATTGGACAAATTGCCGCTGCAACAACGCCAATTGCATTGATAATTCTAGGTGCGTCTTTCAAGTTCGGCAGTGTGCATGAACATTTTAAGCAGCTGGCGATTTGCCTTTTCGGCAGATTGATTTTAGTTCCGGGCGTGCTTTTAACTGTGGCAATTTTACTTGGTTTTAGCGGAATTGATTTTGTAACTTTGCTGGCAATTTTTGGTACGCCGTGCGCAGTTGTTTCTTTCGCAATGGCTCAACAAATGGGCGGTGACGCTGATTTAGCCGGTAATTGCGTTGTATTTACTTCGGCGTTGAGTTGCTTAACAATTTTTGGC
Source organism: uncultured Selenomonadaceae bacterium (assembly GCA_905236325.1). Classification (GTDB taxonomy): domain Bacteria; phylum Bacillota; class Negativicutes; order Selenomonadales; family Selenomonadaceae; genus Quinella. The sequence goes on along the minus strand of CAJOPJ010000123.1, from coordinate 2,814 downwards.
TGGATTTTATTTTTCAAGACACTGGGCATTTTCTGACAAAATTTTTTCAACCAAAGCAAATAAATTATCTTCGCTATGCAAAAAATTTATAAAAATTTTTTGCATAGCAAGTACCTCGAAAAAAAATCTTCAACTGACAAAAAAGTTCAGCGCGTGCGGTATTGTTTCAATTTGTAGCGGAAGTTCGCCGCCAACTTCGCCGTCCAAGTCGCTTGTCAATTTTTCAGTCGAAGTTATTACAAAATTTTTCGCCTGCAGGTAAAAAATATTTTCATCATCTTGCACAGTTTCGCCGGACAAAATTTTTTTGCTAAGTTGCAGAAGTTGTCGCGGCGAAGTTTTTTTAAGCGCAATTAAATCAAGTTTGCCATCATCAATTTTTGCAATGTCGGAAATTTTTTTCAGGCTTGCAACTGCAGGACTGTTCAGCACTAAAAATAAAAATGCGTCCAGCTGAAAATTTTTGCCGTCCGCAGAAATTTCAAATTGCACAGGTTTAAAATTTTTCAGTTCGCCAATTCCACGCAGGTAGTAAGCAAATTTGCCGAGCGTGTTTTTTTGTTTTGAATCGACTTCGTGCGCAATTGAAGTAAAAACTCCTGCGCTTGCAACATTGATAAAAAATTCCGCGCCGACTTTTCCTAAATCAACAGGTCTGGTATTCCCTGCGGCTATTGTGTCAAAATAATTTTCGCCGTCAAGTTCAAGGTGCGTTGCAAAGTCATTTGAAGTTCCACTGCCGATAATTCCGACAGGCAAATCAATTTTCGACTTCATCAGCCAATTCACAACTTGATGTAAAGTTCCGTCGCCGCCGGCTGAAATAATTCCTTCTGCGCCAAAAATTTTAACGCAATCAGCAAAATCTGCTATTGAATTTTCCTTGCGCGTTCGATAAACCGCAGTCAAAATATTTCGCCGCTGCAGTTTATCAATCACGCTGTCAATTTTCTTTTTGAAAACTCCGCGTCCGGAAACAGGATTATAAACCAACAAAATTTTTTTCATAACAAGCCTTTCGTGGAGGGCACGCCTTTAACTCTGTCGTCATGTTCAGTTGCGATTCTAAGCGCGTGACCAAGTGCTTTAAAAATTGCCTCGACTTTGTGGTGTGAATTTTTGCCATACAAAATTTTGGCGTGCAAAGTTATTCCTGCATTGAAAGCAAAGGCGCGTAAAAATTCTTCCACAAGTTCAGAATCAAAATTGCCAATCATCGGCGCAAGATTTTCAACTTCATAAACCAAAAATGGTCTGCCGCTGATGTCCAAACTTATAAATGCCAAACTTTCGTCCATTGGCAGAAAAAAAGTTCCATAACGCGCAATTCCAATTTTATTGCCCAACGCAGTTTTAAACGCCTGTCCAAGCGCAATGCCAATATCTTCAACGCTGTGGTGACCGTCAACTTCCAAGTCGCCGGCGCATTTAACTTTCAAGTCAAATTGTCCGTGCGCCGCAAATAAATTCAGCATGTGATTGAAAAAGCCAATTCCACTATCAATTTCAGTTTTACCTGCGCCGTCAAGATTTATTTCGACTTCAATTTTAGTTTCTTTAGTTTCGCGGAAAATTTTACCGATTCTCATTGTTCAGCCTCCAGAAAATTTTTTATTGCGTCGAAAACTTCGTCATTTTCAGGACGCGTGCCGATTGAAATTCGCAGGCAATTTCCAAGCACTGGACTTGCTGAAAAAAATCTTACGCCAATATCCAGCGACTCAAGATAGTTATTCAACGCGTCGGCTTTTGGCAGTCGAATCAGCAAGAAATTTGTTTTGGAAGGAAAAACTTCAAGCGCAGGAAATTTTTTCAAGCGTTCAAACATTCTTTCGCGTTCAGCAATCAACATTTGTATTCGCGGCACAAATTCATCACGCATTTGGTAAACAATATCAGCCGTCGCCAAACTCAAGCTGTTCATGTGGTAAGGCATAAAAGTTTTGCCAATCATCTTTGCGACTTCGGAGTTGGCAATCATATAACCAATTCTTGCACCGGCTAAGCCGTAAGCCTTTGAAAAAGTCCGCGCCACAATCAAGTTTGGATATTTTTTCACAAGACCGACCGCAGTTTGTCCATAAAATTCAATGTAGGCTTCATCAAGCAAAAATGCGCAGTCGATTGAACTTGCAATTTTTTCAACCTGCGCGACTGTCAAGAAATTTCCTGTCGGATTATTTGGATTGCAAATTACAGCTAAATTTGCACCGGAATTTTTAACCTGCACAATAAATTTTTCCACGTCCAAGTCAAATTTTTCATCAAGCAAAAATTCCACACCTTCAGCCTCAGCAGCCTTAGCATAAATTTTGTACATTGAAAAACTCGGCACAGGATAAACAATTTTATTTCCGCCGCCGAACGCGTAAAAAATTTTTTCAATAATTTCACTTGAACCATTGCCAAGCAAAATTTGCTCCGGCGCAACTGAAAAATTTTTCGCAATTTGTTCCACCAGTGAATAATATTCTTCGCTTGGATAGCGATTGAATGAAACATGCGAAAGTCGATTAAAAACGCGTTCAGTAACAAGCGGCGGCAAATTCAAAGTCGATTCATTAGCATTGACTTTAATTTTGTAATCTTTTTCCACGCCGTCATAACTCGGCATTTTTTCTAAATCAGTTCGATAATTCAACAAAATAACTCCTCCATTACAAAATATTTTTCCAGATTGGTACCATATCGCCGGGAAAAATAAAATCGTCCAACGCAGAAATAAATTTAACTTCACTGCCAAAAAGATTATCCATACATTCAACAGAAATCATTTCGCGCGTCGTGATAAAAAAATTTGCAGGCTGAATGGCT
>CAJOPJ010000122.1 GCA_905236325.1 uncultured Selenomonadaceae bacterium | reverse complement strand
AGGAAAATGGTTATACTACAATCACTTTTCGGAAGTATTTGGAAGTTGTGAACGGCAAAGGAAAACTGCCTGACAAGCCGATAATTTTGACTTTCGACGACGGCTATGAGGACAATTTTACCGAGATGTTGCCGATTCTTGAAGCGCACAAAATGACTGCAGTTGTTTATGTAATTTCAAATTATATTGGCAAGCCGGGTTATTTAAATCTTGAACAACTTCAAGAAATGCAACGTAGAAATTTAGAAATTGGTTCGCATACAGCAGATCACATGCCGCTTGTTGGCGAAACTTCCGAAATTCAATTTAATCAAATTCACCATTCAAAAAAATTTTTTGATATGTATGGCTTATCTGTAGAAACTTTTTCCTATCCAAACGGCGCGTACTCAGAAAATTTAATTGAACTTCTGAAGCGTGAAGGTTTTAAAAGCGCAGTCACAGGCGATGCAGGTTTAAACAATTTAAAAACAAATCCATTTTTATTAAAGCGCGTTCATATTCGCGAACCTAAATTTGGAATTTTTGAATTTAAATTGCGACTTTTGAAGGCTGAAATTTTTGCTAAATTGCGAAACTTTTTTTTCAGCAAAGCCAATGCTGAAAGTGTTATGCACAAATTGCCTATCGAAGTTCTTGACTTGGGCGGAACTTTGATTTTTTCTGACAGTCCCGAGTACGTCAAATACAGCGGCATTTTGTATGCTGATGTTGTTCAAGGCGCAGTACGCGTATTTTTTTATCATGTCAACGACAGCAATGAACGCAAAAAATTTGCCATTGTGATTGAAAATGTTTCAGTTCACAATGCAACTGTTGAAATTCAAAATGGAGTTTTTGCAACACCTGACGCAAGCTATTTTAAAGTCGGAAAATCTGCGCAAACTGCCTATTGGCGAAATAAATTAAATGACAAAATTAAATTAAAAACGCGCGAAAGAAAAATTCTTCAGCAGGAAATGGATTTAACAATTGTTGAGCCTAAAAAATTGGTTTGCGGAATTTATGATTTTCATTGCGATCAGCCTGTAAAAGTTTCTGTAATAATGTATCCTGAATGGATTGCGCCTACTGATTTTGTAGTTGGTGCGCCAATTTTGCCGAAAGATGAATATAGCCTGCGCGGAACTTTTCGACAAATGAACAGATTGATTAAATTACAAAAGCCTTTCAATCCTGCCGAAGATGGTATCGGCTACATTATGATTGGCGACGAAGTCAATGATACTTTCAAAACAGGAATTGACGCAACTGACGGCTCAAGCGTTGTAAATGTCGGCAATTATGGCGTTAATTACACGCTGGAATTGAAAACTGTTGCAGATACGCGCATTTGTCTTTGTCCACTCGGCGGAATTTATGCCGGCGCAGTCCGCGTTCACTACAAAAATATTGTCGGAATTATTCAAACGCCGCAAGGCAGACTTTATTTTGGCGATAAAATGCGTCCTGAGGATGATTCTGTGCGGATTAGGCGCGAACAAGGCTGGGCACTTTTGACGCGTGATTTGGAACTTTCTGAACTTGGCAGTTATAAAGGCAAAGTTGTTTTTGATTATTCACCGCCCGGCGCATCTAATTTGCCTGTTCAATTTATTTTAATGCGTAAGTAAATTTTTATCTGTCAATCCGAAAGGAGTTTTTTTCTTGAAAATTTTAGCACGCCAACTTACTTTGGATTTATACAACTGCAATACAAAGCGTCTTGAAGATTTTTCCGAAATTAAAGAAATTCTGTGCAACTTAATCGGCGACAAGAAAAATTTAATTTCTGAAAATTTTGATGAAACTCACTACGCAATAATCGGCGCATCTGCTACAGGTCATATCGCACTGCACATTTACAAAGATTTGCGCTATGTTTCGGCAGATATTTTTTCCTGCGTAGAAAATGCTGAGCCGGAAGAACTTTCAAAAGCCTTAAGGAAATTTTTCCAGCCGGACAAAATGAAGTCAACATTTTTAAAGCGCGGCGATTTTGGTCAAGAAAAAGAAGTCAAACCAAAAATAAAAACTAAAGTTGCACCACTGCGCAGAGTTAAAAACGCCGGCGCAAAAGTTGTTAAAAAATTGGTTCAGGGGGGCAATCAATGACTTTTACAGAAATGGCAATGCAATATCGCGAAATTGGTAAACCAAAAAAATGCACATTTATTTTTTGCGCGGATCATGGCGTTTCAAAGTTAAATGTTTCTGCCTTCCCAAAAAATACCACTGCTCAAATGGTAAAAAATTATCTGGTCAATCAAGGCGGCGCGGCAAATGCTTTTGCAAAATTTACGCGCTCGGAACTTGTGATTGTTGATGTTGGCGTTGACGCAGATATTTCTAAATTGCCCGGTCTTATAGACAGAAAAATTGCGTTCGGCACAAAAAATTTTACTGAAGAACCGGCAATGACTAAAGCGCAAGCAAAAAAATCAATCCAAATTGGCAAAGATTTGGCAAATCAAGCCATAAAAGCCGGCGTGAATTGTTTTTTTATTGGCGAAATGGGAATAAGCAATACAACTTCAGCCGCCGCAATGACTTCAGTTTTTTTAAATCTGCATCCACGCAAAGTTACAGGTCGCGGCACAAATATTTCAGATGAAAAATTAAAAAACAAAATAAAAATTATCAAAAAAGCCATTAAACTCAACGAGCCGAATCCTGACGACGCGATTGATGTTTTGTCAAAAATTGGCGGTTTTGAATTTGGCGCAATGGCTGGAGTAATTCTTGCTGCTGCGAAAAAAAAATGCATTGTGTTTTTGGACGGCTTTAATTCAACAGTTGCCGCGCTGATTGCCGATTCTATCAATCCTGCAGTCGGAAAATATTTAATTGCGTCGCATATTGGTCGCGAAGTTGGTCATTTGGCGGCTTTGAATTTTTTAAATTTAAATGCAATGTTTCAACTTGATCTTGCGCTTGGTGAATGTATCGGTGCGTCAATTGCGTCGAAAGTTTTGGACAGCGCAGTTTATCCTGCAGTTTGTGCGCCTGAAGATGATTTTGAAGGCGATCTTTCGGACTTTAAAGATGATGACGACGACAGCACAGAAGTGCTTTCAAATTTGCTGGAAAAAATTGGATTGCCTGATGTTGCGCAATTTGAAAATTTTGATGACATAGAAAATTATTTTGAGGACAATTTTGGCGAAGAATTGCAAATTGAAGAAGTCGATTTAGATTTTCAACTTAGCAATGAAAGTCGCCTTGAAAGTTTTGAACCGCCTTTCAGCGCACAGGATTTTAATATTCCGCGCAGTTATCCAATGTTAGTACGCATAATGGGCGGCGAAAATGATGAACCTGTTGCCGCGACTGATAAAACTTTCAATTTTTATTTGCAAACAATGCCAAAACTGCACGCAAAAGCAATGAATGCTTGCAAAAATTATCTTGATACTTTGACTAAGCCGATTAAAAGTCTTGGTGTGCTTGAGGAAATTGCAATTCAAGTTGCCGGAATAACCAATGAAAATATTCCTGCAAATAAACTTCGACACGCCGCGCTTGCATTTACAGATATGCTAAACAAGCCAAACTTTCCGGCAGATATTTATCAACCGACAAAAAAAGGTCAGCGCAGAAATGTTTCAATGGATTTTAGTTTGACTGCGCGAACTTTCGGCGCAAAACTTTTCATGGGCGTTGTCGATGAAAAATCTGATCCGACTGTTGCTTTCAGTTTTGGTAGAATGTTGGCTGAGGAAATTTCATTTTCAATGCCGATTATCGCAATTACTGCGCTGAATGATTGGAAAATTGACAAGCTGGATAAAAAATTTACTGACGCGCTTTTGGACGAAAATTTTAACCTGAAAGTTGAGCCTGAAAAATTTTTAAGCAAAGTTCCAAAAAATGCCAGAAATTTAACCGCCGCAATGCTTGGCGCAATGGTAGCTGCCGCGCATAATGCAAGTTTGATTGTTTTGGACAGCGGTGTTGCTGAAATTGTTGCGCGTTACTTGGAAAAAATTTGTCCACAAATTAAGCCTTTCTTGCTGTATTCTTCGCGCTTAATTAATATGCCGTTCGGCGCAACTTACAAAATTGGCTATGACGGCGAAATGGCTTGCGTTGGCATCGAAATTGTCGAGGCTGCTTTGACTGCGCTGAATGAAATGAAAACTTTTGATGAAGTAGGAATGAAACTTTAGCTACCAGACATTTTTTAATAGATAAAATCAATTGAAAGGAAAAATTTTTTTGCCAAAATATTTAATGTTTCAAGGCACAAGTTCGCATGTTGGAAAATCAATTTTAACTGCGGCTTTGTGCAGAATTTTTTTTCGCGCAGGAAATAAAGTTGCGCCGTTCAAAGCACAGAACATGGCGTTAAATTCCTTCGTGACGGCTGACGGTTTGGAAATGGGCAGGGCACAAGTCGCTCAAGCAGAAGCTGCAAATATTCCGCCGCAGGTTGAAATGAATCCTGTTTTGCTAAAACCGACAGGAAATTCAACTTCGCAGGTTATTATCAATGGCAAACCTGTCGGCGTGATGTCGGCGAAAGATTATCACAAAGACTTTGCATTGAAGGCTTTTGATGCTGTGAAAATTGCGTTGGAAAAACTTTCCGCAAACTTCGACACGATTGTGATTGAAGGCGCAGGAAGTCCTGCTGAAGTAAATTTAAAGTCGCACGACATAGTCAATATGCGCGTAGCAAAATATCTTAACGCGCCTGTGATTTTGGTTGCTGATATTGACAGAGGCGGAGCTTTGGCATCAATTGTCGGAACTTTGGAACTTTTGGACGACGATGAAAAAAATTTAGTTAAAGGCATTGTGATAAATAAATTTCGCGGCGATGTGAATTTATTTTTGCCGGCTGTCGAATTTTTGGAAAATAAAACGCAAAAGCCTGTACTGGGAATTATTCCGCACATTGAAAATCTTGGCATTGACGACGAAGATTCTGTTTCGCTTGACGACAAAGTCAGCAAGACTGCCGAAATAAATATTGCAATTGTCAGGTTGAATAAACTTTCCAACTTCACAGACTTTGACAGTTTGGCGGGCGAAGTTGATGTAAATTTGTTTTATGCAAAAAATCCTGCCGAACTTGATAACGCAGATTT
>CAJOPJ010000121.1 GCA_905236325.1 uncultured Selenomonadaceae bacterium | reverse complement strand
GGAAAAAGGTTTTTTCAGCCTGTTTCCTCAAGGCTTAATTTCAATGCCAACTTCGCTTGCACCAACATTTTTGCAGGTAGATTTCAGTTCGATTGCGTCAATTGAATTTGTAACAATCTTGCTGGCGTTTTTATTTGTCGATTTGTTCGATACGCTCGGAACTGTCATAGGTTGCGCAACAAAAGCAGATTTACTTGACAAAGACGGCAAACTTCCGCAAATTAAACCTGTGCTTTTGGCTGACGCTATTGGAACTTCAGCAGGCGCACTGTTAGGAACTTCAACAATAACAACTTTTGTTGAGTCGTCCTCAGGCATTGCTCAAGGTGGCAGAACCGGTTTAACTGCATTGACTGCCGGCGGTTTATTTTTAATCGCACTGTTCTTGTCGCCAATATTTTTAGCAATACCTTCCTTTGCAACTGCACCTGCGCTTATAATTGTCGGCTTTTTGATGATGCAGCAAGTTTCAAAAATCGACTGGACTTCCAATTCTGCAGCGGCAATTCCTGCTTATATAACAATTTTCGCAATGGCTTTTATGTACTCAATTTCAGAAGGCATTTGTTTCGGCGTAATTTCCTACACACTCTTGCATGTTATGACAGGTCAAACTTCAAAAGTCACGCCGCTAATGTATGTTTTAACTGTAATTTTTATTTTAAAATACATACTGCTTTAGTTGAAAATGTTATTCATTAAATTCTGCAAATTTAGAAAATTTTGATTTACAAAATCACTGCGCTATGTTAAAATTTCACTTGCGTAAGTGATTTTATTTTTTTAGGAGGTTTTTAATATGGCTAAATATGTATGCAGTGTGTGCGGTTATGTTCACGAAGGCGACGCGCCGCCTGAAGAATGTCCAATTTGCAAAGCTAAGGCTGATAAATTTAAAAAGCAGGAAGGCGAATTGGTTCTTGCCGATGAACATATTGTCGGCGTTGCACAGGGTGTTGACGAAAGAATTATTGAGGGATTGCGCCAAAATTTCACCGGCGAATGTTGCGAAGTCGGAATGTATTTGGCGATGAGTCGCGCGGCACATCGCGAAGGTTATCCTGAAATTGGTGAAATTTTCCGCCGCTATGCTTTAGAAGAAGCCGAACACGCAGCTAAATTTGCTGAACTTTTGGGCGAAGTTGTCAGCGCGTCCACCAAGAAAAATTTGGAAGTTCGCGTTGCTGCCGAACACGGCGCATGTCAAGGCAAAAAAGACTTGGCAAAACTTGCTAAAGAACTCAATCTTGACGCAATTCACGACACAGTTCATGAAATGGCTAAAGATGAAGCGCGTCACGGCAAAGGCTTTAAAGGCTTGCTCGACAGATATTTTGGCAAATAAGCTGACTGTCGACTAACAGCTAATTTAAACTTTTGAAAAAAAACTCCGCAGAAAAAAATCTTGCGGAGTTTTTTATTTTGAAAAAATTATTTACTTTCTGGCATTTTTAGCATTGCGACCGCGCGTAGTTCTATCCAAAATTGCTTTGCGAAGTCTAATACTTGAAGGCGTAACTTCGACAAGTTCATCTTCATTTATGTATTCAAGTGCCTGTTCAAGACTCATCAAACGCGGCGGTACAAGCCTTATTGCTTCGTCAGCCGAAGATGTGCGCGTATTTGTCAAATGCTTTTGCTTGCAAGGATTTATATCAATATCCATTTCGCGCGAATTTTCACCGATAATCATACCTTCATAAACCTGCTGATTCGGCTCGATAAACATAACGCCGCGATCCTGCAAATTCCAAATGCCATAGCCTGTAGTCGTGCCTTCCTCAAACGCAACCAAACTACCGCGACTTCTGCCGGGAATATCGCCTTTGTAAGGTTCATAGCTGTGGAAAACATGGTTCATAATGCCATTGCCTTTGGTGCCTGTCAAAAGTTCTGAGCGAAAACCAATCAAGCCACGCGCAGGAATTAAAAAATTGATGCGCATATAACCGGCAACTTCAGTCATATCAACCATTTCAGCCTTGCGACGACCGAGCGATTCCATAACCATACCCATGTAATCCTGCGGCACTTCGACAGTTAAATATTCAATCGGTTCAAGTTTTTGGCTATCAACCATTTTGTAGACAACTTCAGGCTTGCCAATTTGCATTTCATAACCTTCGCGGCGCATTGTTTCAATCAAAATTGAAATGTGAAGTTCGCCGCGTCCGCTGACTTTGAAGACATCAGCTGAATCAGTTTCTTCAACACGCAAAGCAACATTAGTTTGCGCTTCCTTGAAAAGTCTGTCGCGAATGTGTCTTGAAGTTACAAATTGCCCTTCACGACCGGCAAATGGACTGGTATTAACGCCAAAAGTCATACTG
>CAJOPJ010000120.1 GCA_905236325.1 uncultured Selenomonadaceae bacterium | reverse complement strand
TCAAGTCATTATGCCAATGAACATAACCGCCATCAAGTTTTTCAAAAGTGTTCAAGGCAACTAAATTAAATTGCACGGCGCACGGAATAAAATCACAAATTTCAGGATAGTTCAAAGTTTCATCTTTCGGCGAAGAAACTACGCAAGCAATGTCATAGGTTTCTGCCTTCATTTCGATTTTGAACTTCCAATCCAAAACATAATAATCGCCGCGCTTGCCGTTCATAATCATCTTTGTTTTGTTGAAACGCGAATCTGTGTAAACTAAATCAATGCCGTTCAGGTTGCGAATGTGATAGCCCATTGCCAAAATTTCAATATCCTCATGGTAGAGAATTACCATTCTCAAAATCACAGTTTGACCGAAAGTAACTTCAGAAATTAAATTGCCTTCCAAGTCCATAAGCTGAACATTTTCAAAAGTCACTTTGCCATTTTGTACGCGCTGATAACTTGCGTTTTTCAGGAAAATCTCTTGTCCGCGACGCAAACTTTCTTCATGCGTGTCAATTTCAATGTCAATTTCAGAATCCTTAGCAAAGTCCTGTTGTTTTTTTAAATTTGTAAGCATTTCTTCAAATTGCGCAGTTTTGATTTTTTGATTTTGCGCTTGGGCTTGGATTTGAATTGCGCGATAAGCCTCAATAACTTCCTTAGCTTCTGCGTCTAAAATTAAATTGCCGGAGTCGATTAAGAAGCCGCGCTGACATAAATTTTTCACAGCAAAAGTATCGTGGCTTACAAATAAAACAGTTGTGCCACCGTCAATCATAAGTTTCATTCTGTCCATGCACTTGCTTTGAAAAAAAGCATCGCCGACGCTTAGTGCCTCATCGACAATCAAAATATCAGGCTCGACAAAGGCATTAACCGAAAAAGCAAGTCGGGCAAACATTCCGCTTGAGTAAGTTTTGACAGGCTGATTTATAAAGTCTCCGATATCTGCAAATGCGATAATGTCATCAATTTTGTTGTCCATTTCTTCCTGCGTTTTGCCCATTAGCAAGCCGTTCATGTAAATATTTTCAATACCTGTCATTTCAGGATTAAAACCTGCACCAAGTTCCAGCAGTGATGCAATTTTGCCGTTGACTTCCAAAGTGCCGCTTGTTGGAGTCAAAACGCCGGTGATAATTTTCAAAAGCGTTGATTTACCTGCGCCGTTCTTGCCGACAAGTCCAACATTTTCGCCGCGTCTGATTTCAAAGTTCAAGTCATTGAGCGCGTAAAAATCGCGACTGTATTTCTTGTGGAATGGATGGAAGGTTTCCTTCAACCTGTCAATATCGCGGTCGTAAATTTTGTAAATTTTTGTCAGGTGTTCAGCCTTTATGATAACATCGTTCATTTGCAAATTTTTCAATCCAATCAAAAATTTTTCAGCCAAAATTTTACACTAGAAAAACTTTTAATTCAAGGCAAATTGTGTTAAAATTCCTGCAAAAAATTTTTTCAAGGTGGCAATTATGATTCAAGAACTTGCACGCGCAAAAATAAATTTGACTTTGGATATTTTAGGCAAACGCGCCGATGGCTATCATGAAGTTGAAATGCTTATGCAAACAGTCGAACTTGCCGACACAATCGAACTTTCCGAACTTGACGCAGGAATTAAATTTCAAGTCGATTCGGCAGAAAACATTCCGACTGACGCAACAAATTTAGCTTATCGTGCGGCTTTGGAAGTTCAAAATTTCTGCGGCAAAAATTTCGGCGTAGCAATTAGCCTGACAAAAAAAATTCCTACGGCGGCAGGTTTGGCAGGTGGCAGTTCAGACGCGGCGGCAGTTATTCGCGGTCTAAATCGACTTTACAAGCTGAAGTTGACGATTGAACAACTTTGCAAAATTGGCGCGAAAATTGGTTCAGATGTGCCTTATTGCATTGTTGGCGGAACTTGTCTTGCGAAAGGGCGCGGCGAAATTTTAACCAAACTGCCCGACCTAAAAAAAATGTCTGTTATTTTAATCAAGCCGCGCGGCGAAATTTCTACAGCATGGAGTTACAAAACTTTTGACACTTTACCTGCAGAACAAATTCAGCATCCTCCGACTACCGAAATTATTTCAGACCTTGACTGCGGAGATTATGATTTGGCGTTCAAAAAATTTACAAATGTGCTTGAACCTGTCGCGCTGAAAAAATTTCCGGCAATTGCCAAGTTTGAGGAACAGCTTCTAAATCTCGGCGCAAAAGTTGCTATGATGAGTGGCTCAGGGCCGACAATTTTTGCACTTTCAGACAAAACAACCGCGGAAAAAATTTTTCAAACAATCGACACGCAGGGCGCGCAAATTTTTATCACAGAAACTATCTGACAAACTAGCCGAAGGGAGAAATTTTTATGAAACGACTAGAACCAATAAACCTAGACTTACACCAGCCGCTGCGCGAAGTAGTTTGCGAAACACTGCGCAACGCAATTCGCGAAGGAATTTTGGAACCTGGCGAAAGGCTTATGGAAGTTCAACTTGCTGACGAACTTGGAATAAGTCGCACGCCTGTACGCGAGGCAATTCGCAAACTTGAACAGGAAGGCTATGTCATTATGATGCCACGACGCGGAACTTATGTTTCAGATGTTTCTGTCAGCGACATTAAAGAAATTTTTGAAATTCGCTCCGCGCTTGAATCTTTGGCAACAGGACTTGCCGCACGCAGAATCGAGCCGGACGAACTTGAACAGTTGCAAAATTTGCTTACTGAAATTTCAGGTTATATTGAGTCCGGCGACATTAAAAAAATTGTCGAAACCGATATAAATTTCCACGCACTTTTGTACAAAGTCAGCCGCAATGAACGCCTTGCAGGAATTATTTACAACCTCAAGGAACAGCTTGCGCGTTTTAGGACGCTTTCAATGTCATATCCAGGCAGACTTGAGGCAACTTATGACGAACATTGCGACATGGTTGAGGCTATTGCAAATGGCGATGTCAGTGCGGCGCGTGACGCTGCTGAACGACATATGGAGCAAGCTGAGGAAACTTTGCTGAAGGCTCTGCGTAAAACTCAACGCAATAAATAATTTTTTGGAGGTAATTATTTTGAAATTTATTTTAGCTTTAGCGATTGCATTTTTGTTTAGTTTCAGTTCAACGGCTTTTGCGGCTGAATATATTCCGACAATTTCAGTCAATGGCGAAGGAAATATAGAAACTGCGCCCGACAGAGCTACAATTTCAATCGGCGTTGTCAGTCGCGATAAAGACGCTACAAAAGTTCAAGCAGAAAATGCACGCATAGCAAATGAAATTATCCGCGCAGTTACAAGTCTTGGTGTTGAACGCAGAAATATTCGCACAGGCAATTACAGTTTTCAGCAAAAATATCGCTACGAAGGCGAAAACAATCGACGCAGAATTTTTGACGGCTACGAAGTCAACAACACTGTCACGATTGTGGTTGATGATTTAAATTTAATTGGTAAAGTTATTGACGCGTCGCTTTCGCACGGCGCAAATTCAATCAACAATTTAGCTTTCGGTGTGCGCGATAAATCCGCCTTGCAGGAAGAAGCATTGCGTCTTGCAGTTGCCGACGCTAAACAAAAAGCCGAAATTATCGCTGCCGGTCTTGGCAAAGTTATTGTCGCAGTGAAAAATGTTACTTTCAATTCAGGTTCAGTTCACGCGCCGCAAATGGCTAGAATGGCTATGGCTATGGAAGACAGCGCAAACTTTGAAACGCCAATTGAAGGCGGAACTTTAAATTGTACTGTAAGCGTCCATGTAGATTTTGAAATTAGTCGCTAATTAGTCGCTAAAAATTGCTGATATAATCTCTAAACTATGAAAAAGCCTTACTTAAAATCAATAGAATTTATTCGCGGCGTTGCAATGTTGGGCGTAGTCGCAATTCATGTCGGCTCGCAATACCTGACAAACCCAACGCCGAATTTAAATTTGGTTGCGCTGTTTGAAGTTGTTTCAAGATTCAGCGTGCCAATATTTTTTTTCATTTCCGCATTTGGACTTTTCTACAAAATCGACTTGCAGGAAAAATTCGACTACAAAAATTTTCTGCGCCGCCGATTTAAAGCTGTGCTGTATCCATACTTAATTTGGTCAGTAATTTATTTCACGCACGACAATAATTTTTTTATGTATGGACTGCCTGACTTTGGCTTCGCAGTTCAAGTAATTTTTTTCGGCTTGGCAAAATATCACCTGTACTTTTTGGTAATTTTAATCTGGTTTTACTTGCTTATGCCGCTTTGGATTAAAATTATAAAAAATTTCACGCCGCCTTTCTTTGCGCTGATATTTTTCCTGCAAATTGCGTTCAACTATTTTTCAAGTTACAGCACCTGCTTATTTGAAGTCACAAACGCCTTGCCTGTCGAATCAATCTTGCGAATGTTTTTGCAGTGGCGGCTGAATTATTTAGTATTGCATTACGCTTTTATATTTTTGCTTGGCGGAATTTTAGCTGTACATTCTGAAAAATTTTTTGCGTGGCTTAAGGAAAATAAATTTTTAGTCACGGCAGTTTTTTTGGTAACTTTAATTTTGCATTTGGGATATTTTTATTGGCTGGTTTATTTTGAAAAATATTCAGCGTTGTCGGCAGTAAATACTGCACATCAACTTTCGCCGACAGGATTTTTTTACACAATCGGCGCATCAATATTTTTGTTTATGGCTTTTGAAAATTTTCACTTCGGTTTGATAGAAAAATTTTTAAGCCTGACAGGCAAAAATTCCTACGGCGTTTACCTAGTCCATCCAATGATAATAACCTACCTGCTGAAAATAAATTTTGTCTTAAATGCAATCAATACGCTGATTTTTTATTTAGTGATAGTTTTAATTTCGCTCGGCTTAAGTTTGCTCTGGAAAAAAATTATTGCAACTAAAAAATAAATTTGTTAGACTGCAGACGAAGGAGTGATTTTTATGAAAAAAATTTTAGCTTTAGCTTTGGCTTTTGTTTTTATTTTATCGACTGCGGCTTTTGCTGCTATAGCTGAAAATCAAGTTACACTTGGTGGACTTACGCCGGGCGTATCTGTTGATGTTTTAATTTCGAAGTATGGTCAACCACGCAGTAAACATGGCGATGAATGGCGTTACAGAGATTTTACTGTTGAAGTTGACCAAAAACGCAACGCACACTATATTGAAGAAATTTCCACAACAGAACGCGGCTTTCTTACAGCGCAAGGCATCGGCGTAGGAAATACTGTTCAAGATTTGACTAATGCTTTTGGTCGCCCTTCAGAAATCGAAAGTAAGCATGGCAAAGATGAATACACCTACTACAGTCGCACCGGCAGACTCAAAATGGAATTTAAAATTGCGCACGGCATTATTCAAAAAATTTCCTACTCAATGCGCGATTAAAATAAAAAAATTTGCAAATTAAAATAAGACTTGCTGAGGTTCAAAACTCAACAAGTCTTGTTTTTTTATAAAAATTATTCAGCTGTAAAAGGCAAAAGCGCAATATTGCGAGCGCGTTTGATAGCAATAGTAACTTGACGCTGATGTTTAGCGCAGTTACCGGAAATGCGGCGCGGAAGAATTTTTCCACGCTCTGTAATAAAGCGGCGCAGTTTAGCCGCGTCTTTGTAATCAATTTGTTCGACTTTATCGACGCAAAAAGCGCAAACTTTCTTGCGCGGGCGTCTGCCACGTTCTCTACGCATTGTCAAACCTCCTAACCAAAAAATTTTACTTAAATTCAGAATGGAACATCCTCATCCGCAATATATTCGCCGGCAAAATCATCATCAAAATTTTGTTTTGAATTTTTGCTTGAACTTGGACTGTCGCCATAATCCTGGCGACTTGGTGTGCCGTCGGAATTATTTCGCTTGTTTTCGGCAAATTCAATATTATCAACTATAATATCGACTCCGGATTTTTTAGTGCCATCTTGACTTTCATAGCTGTAAGTTTGCAAACGACCTTCAACCAGAACGCGTGAGCCTTTGCTTAAGTAGCGGCTGCAAAATTCAGCAGTTTTATCCCAAGCAGTCAAATTAAAAAAATCAACAGTTTGTTGCCCACTATCAGCTGCGGCGCGTGAAATTCTGCGCTGAACGGCAATTCCCATGCGTGCCATAGCTTTTCCTGTTTGAGTGTAGCGAACTTCAGGATCGCGCGTTAAGTTACCTGAAATAAAAACTTTGTTCATAAATCAAGCCTCTTTCTCGTCAACGCGGACGATCATGTGCTTAAGAATTTCTTCGGTAATTTTCATAACGCGGTCACATTCGTCCACGCAAGCAGGTTCGCAAGTTACATAAAAAATTACATAGAAACCTTCAGCTTCTTTTTGAATTTCATAAGCAAGACGCTTTTTGCCCCAGCGATCTTCCTTGTCGATTTTTCCACCATTAGCCGTGATAAGTTTTTGGAACTTTTCAATAACAGCATTTGTCGCTTCTTCTTCAAGCGGTTTAATGATGAAAACAACTTCGTACTTTCTCATTAAATACACCTCCTCTTTGGTCTTTGGCGCGGTATTTCTCCGCGCAGAGAAGTCAAATTTATTGACTTAACAAGCTGAAATTATATCACGAAAATTTTTTGCGTCAACCTTTATCTGAAACTTTATCATAAACATCTTTAAGCAAAGTTTCCTTGCGTAGGCTTAAACATTCACAATTTTTATGTTCGGCATCCAGATTTCTGATAGTTTCCAAAATAATTTCACCAATCATTGGCGCGTCGTCGAAAAAAATATCTGTCATATCTTGATGTGACCAAACTTTAATTCCTTCGCCATAGTTGACTGTAAAATAAATTCCTGCGTAACAAGCACCAATTTCGCGTGCCAAGTAAACTTCCGGCGCAAGACTTTGACCGATAATGTCGGCGTGACCATTCAGCATAGAAACTTCAGCAGGACTTTCAAAATGTCTGCCCTCGGTTACTGCGTAAGTGCCGCGAATAAAAATTCTGCCATTGAAATGCTTTTTAGTTGCCTCAATCAAAATCTGTCGCATTTTTGGACAAAGTGCGTCGCGCATAATAAGCAAATACCTGCCGTCAAGCATAACATCTTTGCGTAAAGTCAAATCTAAATAGTCGTCCGGAATAATGACATCGCGAAGGTCAAGTAGTTTATTGACAGTTCCTACGCCGCCTTCAGCAATTATGCGCTTAACTTTGGCATTTCTGAAAATCCAAAAAATTTGTCTTGAAGCATCAGCGCGAGTAACTCCACTTCGCCAGCCATGCATTTTAACAGTCAAAACATTTTTATCGCCGACGCTGAAAAGTCGCATTGCAGGACTTTCGCCATAAGGCGTTTGAAATTTTAAATTGTCAGCCAAAATTTTTACATCAGTTGAAGTTGAATTTGCAGGAAAATTACTTGAGAGCGTTCCACTTCCGCCAATTACAGCAAAATCTGCTTGAGGAATTTTACTTTCCACCTTAAAACTTACCACCTTTTTAGCACATTATACTCAGTGTCGCGTTGTGCAGGAAATTTGCCTGCGCCGCGAATCAGATTCACCATTTTGTTAATCGACATTTCATAATTTGTACCTGCCGCACGCACAACATTTTCTTCAAGCATAATTGAACCTAAATCGTCCGCACCAAAAGCTAAAGTCAGTTGCCCAATGCGTTCGCCCTGAGTTACCCAAGAACCTTGAATGTGTTTGATATTGTTAAGATAAAGGCGCGTCACTGCAAGATTTTTCATGTAGTCCCAGCTTGAAGTTTTTTCGCCGCCAAGCAAAGTATTTCCTGGTTGAAAAGTCCAACTGATAAACGCACGAAAGCCGCCGGTTTTTTCTTGAAGTTGGCGTATTTTTTGCATATGTTCAATGCGCTGAGCCATAGTTTCGCCAAAACCAATAACCATTGTTGCAGTACTTTCCATGCCGATTGAATGTGCAGTTTCCATAACATTGAGCCAATCTGCAGACATAATTTTTTTTGGGCTGATTTTACGTCGAACTTCATCAACCAAAATTTCTGCGCCGCCGCCGGGCAAACTGTCTAAACCTGCAGCTTGAAGTCGCTTTAAAGTTTCCAAAATGCTTAAACCGGCTTTGTAGGCGAAATGCTGAATTTCGGTTGCAGTGAATGAGTGAATTTTTATTTGTGGAAAATTTTTTTTAATAGCACGCAGCATATTTTCATAGTAGCTGATTTCCAAGTCCGGATGCAGTCCGCCCTGAATCATAACTTGCGTGCCGCCGGCTGCAACAGTTTCTGCAACTTTCTGCAAAATTTCTTCCTGCGAAAGTAAATAAGCCTCGCTACTGTCAATTTTTTTCCAGAACGCGCAAAATTTACACTGACTTTGACAAATATTTGTGTAGTTAATATTTCTGTCGATAATGAAAGTTACAGTTTCATCGAAAAATTTTTTGCGCATTGAATCAGCTTGAATGCCAAGTTCAATTGGATTGCCGTGCGTCAAAAGTTCAACTGCTTGCTGAGTTGTCATTTTGAACCTCCTGATAAAAAGTATCGCGCCTTATTGGTTTATAACCTGTTTCGCGAATAATTTTTTCTAAGTCCGAGCGTGTGATACCTGTTTTAGTTTTTGCACCTGCCGCGTGGATAATTTTTTCTTCGCCGATAGTGCCGTCCAAATCGTCCGCGCCGAAACCTAAAGCAAGTTGCGCGATTGGCAAAGTCAGCATAATCCAAAACGCTTTGAAGTGGTCGATATTGTCTAAGATAAGCCGCGACAAAGCCAGCATTTTTAAATTTTCCCAACTGCCAACGCACTGAATATTTTTTTCTGCGCCAAGAATTGTATTTGCAGGGTGGAAAGGAAATAACATAAACGCTTGAAAGCCGCCGGTTTTATCTTGCAAGTTGCGCAGTGTAAATAGATGTTGCAGGCGTTCTTCGATAGTTTCAATATGACCGAACATCATTGACGCATTGGTTCTGATTCCAAGTTCGTGCGCAGTTTGCATAACTTCAAGCCATTCAGCCGCAGTTGCTTTTTTTGGACAAATAATTTGCCTGACTCGGTCCGAAAAAATTTCTGCGCCGCCGCCGGGCAAACTGTCTAAACCTGCAGCTTGAAGTTCAATTAAAACTTCCTTGACGCTCAAGCCGGAAATTTTTGCAAAGTTGACAACCTCAACCGGCGTAAAGGCTTTAACATCAACTTTCGGCAGGGCTGTTTTGACTTGCTTAACAATGTTCAAGTAGTAATCAAAATTTTTGTTGGGATGCAATGCGCTGACAATGTGAACTTCAGAAAGATTTTTTGTATTTTGACAATCCTGCAAAATTTTTTCAATGTCTGCGCTTTCCAAAACAAAACCACGCTTATCGCCGTCTTTGACTTGAAAAGCGCACAGCGGACAATTTGAACTGCAAATATTTGTTAAATTTATGTGGCGATTGATTGTGTAAAAAATTTTATTGCCGCTCTTTCGTTCTTTCATTTGACGCGCACATTTTGCCAAAAATAATAAATCATTGTCTCTGTATAAATTCAGCGCGTCATCAAAATTCAGTCGTTCGCCAGCCAACGCTTTTTGCTTAAAATCTTCCACCTTACAACCTCCGCAAAATATTAAAATTACAATCGACTGCGGCGGGGATTCTGCCAATTTCTCTAATAATTTTTATAATGTTATCCTCGCTCAAGGCAGTCGGACTTGTTGCGCCGGCATCGTGCAGGATAGTTTCTTTGTGAATCGTGCCGTCAATGTCATTTGCGCCAAAACCTAAAGCTACCTGCGCGACAGGAACAGTCAGCATAACCCAGTAAGCTTTAATATTGTCGAAGTTGTCTAACATAAGCCTTGAAATTGCAATTGTGCGCAGGTCGTCCCACATCGAAGTTTGCTTGACAGTCTTGCCAAGTTCAGTATTTTTCGGCAGAAATGGAAATGGAATAAAATTTTGGAAGCCGTGCGTTTCGTCCTGAAGTTCGCGCAGTTTGATTAAATGTTCAACGCGCTCAGCCAAAGTTTCAATATGCCCATAAAGCATTGAGGCGTTGGTTTTAATTCCCAAGCCGTGCGCGATTTTTGCAACTTCAAGCCATTCAGCCGCAGTTGCTTTTTTTGGACAAATAATTTGCCTGACTCGGTCTGATAAAATTTCTGCGCCGCCGCCTGCAATAGCTTGAAGTCCGCCTTCGTCGCGCAATTTGATTAAAACTTCCTTGACGCTCAAGCCGGAAATTTTTGCAAAGTGCGTAATTTCCACGCCGGTAAAGCCTTTAATGTAAAGCGTCGGATAAGTTTCATGAATTGCTTTAACAATCTCAAGATAGTTTTCAAAAGTCCAAGTTGGATGCAGTCCGCTGACAATGTGAAGACCTGCTAAGTTTGGATTTTTTATAGCGTCAGCAACGACAGCCAGTGCTTCGGCTTTTGTCATGGCATACGCGCCTTGATTTTCAAAATCGCGCCCGAATGCACAAAATTTGCAACGCGAAGTACAAATATTTGTCAAGTTGACATGGCAGTTGACATTGTAATAAACAACATCGCCGCATTTTTTTTTGCGCACGGTGTCAGCCATATTGCCCAGCCAAGCTAAATTGTTACAATTAAAAAGCCGCAAGCCGTCCTCACGCGTCAAACGCTCGCCGCTTAAAATTTTTTCCTCAATATCTTTCAAAATATTTTCCACCTTTCCATTTGCCATTATAGCAAAATGTATTATAATAGTAAAAATTTTTTTGCAGGGAGGAAATTTTTATGACGCGAGCGCGTGTTGGGCATATTGATTTTTTAAATGTCTTGCCGCTGTCTTACGCTTATAAGCAAGTTACAGATTTTGAAATTGTGCGCGGAGTTCCTGCCGAACTGAACAATAAAATTGCGCACGGCGAACTTGATATCAGCAATGTGTCATCAATTGTCTATGCACGCCACTGCGATAATTTGTTAATTTTGCCTGAAGTTTGCGTTTGCAGTGACGGCGCAGTTCAAAGTATTTTGCTTGTCAGTAAAAAGCCGATTGAAAATTTAACTTCAGATAAAATTTTGCTGACTGCCAAAAGTGAAACTTCGCATTGCCTGTTAAAAATTATTTTGCAACAAAAATATCACGCCACGCCTGAATATTCAATCGGAAATGTTTTGCCGACTGCGCCTGTTCCGGAAAATTTTTCTGCTGCACTTTTGATTGGCGATGATGCGCTTTGGACTTTTCACCACAGGCAGAAAAATTTGTTTTATTATGATTTGGGCGTTGAGTGGAAAAAATTTACCGGCTTGAAAATGGTTTACGCGCTTTGGGTGGCGAATAAAAATTTTGCTAAAAAAAATCCAAAAACTTTGCAGGAAGTCTTAAACAAAATAAAAACTGCGCTTAGTCAAGCTGATAGTCACAAATCTGAAATTATTGAAAGCGTTTTGGCAGAAAAAAATTTCACTTACGCCGAACTTGATAATTATCTTTGTAAAACAATACGCTGGAAATTGTCGGCTGATTATCTTGAAGGCTTAAAAATTTTCTACAAATATGCGCACGAACTGAATTTGATTGACGCTGTGCCGGAACTTAATTTTTTAAATATTTTTTGATTGGAAGGAGCTTTTTTTATGTCAAAAATAATTATGCAGATTAAAAATTTCACAAAAAAATTTCCTGCAAGTAATGGAAAATTTTTGACTGCATGCGATGATATAAATTTATCTGTCAGGCAAGGCGAAACTTTAGCTATTGTCGGCGAATCCGGTTGCGGAAAAACTACCTTGCTTAAGTCGATAATGAATATGCAAAAGCCGACTGCCGGCAAAATTATTTTTCACAATGTTGACATTACAAAGTTAAGCGGCGAAGATAAGCGTCAAAATTATCGCCACATTCAAATGGTTTTTCAAGACCCGACTGCCGCTTTTAATCCAAAAATGCGCATCAAAGATATTATTTGCGAGCCGCTGTTGAACTTTAATTTGATTTCCGATTCTGAAATCGAAACTAAAGCGCAGGAACTTTTGTCGCAAGTTGAACTGCCTGCTGATTTTGCTGAACGCTATCCGCACAACATGAGTGGTGGTCAACGTCAGCGCGTTGCTATTGCCAGGGCTTTGGCACTTGAACCTGAAATTATTGCTTGCGACGAAGCAACTTCCGCGCTTGATGTTTCAGTTCAAGATACAATAATCAAATTGCTTGTCAAACTTCAGCGCGAAAAAGGCATAACTTATATTTTTATTTGTCACGATATGGCATTGGTTAGTTTGTTTGCACACAGAATTGCTGTTATGTATCTTGGCAACTTGATGGAAACTTTAGACGGCGATAAATTAAATCAAGCGCGGCATCCTTACACACAAGCGTTGTTGAAGGCAGTTTTTTCGACTGACCAAGAAAAAAATCAATACATACAAATTTTGCCCGGCGAAATTCCAAGTCCGCTTGATTTGCCTGTAGGCTGTCCTTTCCAAAATCGCTGTGAGCGTTGTCAAGAAATTTGTAAAACTGAAAAGCCAAAATTCCGCGAACTTGAGGAAAATCACTCAATCGCCTGTCACTATCCAAAATGAAAATAAAAATTACAAACTTAATGCTGAATTGTCTGCTGGCTTTTTTGGCGGCAGGCATTTTATTTGCAGAATTTTTCGCGCCGCCAATAAAAATTTTTTTGCTAACTTGTGCAGGACTTTCGGCAGTCGCAATTATTTTGACTTGGAACAAAAATTTTTCAATCGCAGTCAAAATAATTTTCGCGATAATTTTTTTGGCAATCGGCGCATTTAGATTTTTTTCAGTAAATAATTTGCCAGCCAATGACATTTCAAATTTTGCAAATCAATCTGTAAAAATTTTCGGCACGATTCGTGAGGCTCCGCAGTCAAAAATTTTTGCAAATGATTTAATTCAGGTAAAATTTATTGTCGATGTTGAGCAAGTTAAAATTGGCGACGAAATTTTTTCTGCAAGCGGCGGAATTATTTTGAACGACTACAACCAAACTGAAAATTTAATTCTTGCGCGAATCGGCGATAAAATTTCTGCAAATGGCAATTTAAAACTCCTGACAAATTACAACAATCCAGGACAAATTGATAATGTCACGCGCAACAAAGCAAATAAAATTACTGCGCGACTTTCTGCTGACAAATCCGGAATTGAAATTACTGAAGTTGAAGGCAATTTTTTTATAAAATTTTTGCGCCAAGTTGAAAAAATTCGCGAACATTATAAAACTGAAATGCAAAAAGTTATGTCGGCTGAAGACGCGGCGGCAATTTTTGCAATGTTGTTTGGCGGCTACGCAGGTTTAAATCCTGAACTTGTAACTGAATTTCAGACAACAGGCATTGTGCATATTTTGTCAGTCAGCGGTTCGCACATGTCGTTAATCGCGGCGGCGACTGCATTTTTTTGTTTATTTTTCAAAATTCCAAAACAAATTACAATTTTTGTAGGAATTTTTGTAATTTTTACTTACACAATTTTGAGCGGAATGTTGCCTCAAGTCATTCGGTCGGCGGCGATGGGAATTTTAATTTTCACAGGCACGGCGTTTAAAATGGAATCGCTCGGCTCAAGGCTTTTAACATTTACCGCACTTGCAATGTTGATAAATCAGCCACTGTTAATTTTTGACATAAGTTTTCAGCTAAGTTTTTCCTCAACTGCCGGCTTAATGTACATTGCGCCAAAAATTCGATCGCGGCTTAAAAATTTGCCAAATTTTTTCAAATTGCCAATTTCAATGGTACTTGCCGTGCAAATTGCCAGCTTGCCAATAATAATTTGGTACTTCAATCAAGTTTCATTAAGTTCAGTTTTGGCAAATATTTTTGTAATGCCGCT
>CAJOPJ010000119.1 GCA_905236325.1 uncultured Selenomonadaceae bacterium | reverse complement strand
TTGCAAACTTGTAGTAAGTCTGTTGAGAATGTCCATTGCTCTGTCTGCGCCGAGAGCTTTTTCCAAAACATTTTGCGCATATTCCAAACCGCCAGTAGAAATATAATCTCTCGCCATAGCCATTTGATAAAATTCGCTGATGACCTGCGCTTTTTGCTCCGCGCTGACTTGTTTATTATTTGCTATTTCAAGTGTTATGCTTTCAATTTCGTCGTCGTCCATGTGTTCAAAAAGTTTTGCCGCATATTCGCCACCGAGTGCAATAAAAAGTATCGCAGCCTTTTCATGCGCCGTCATGTTACTTTTTGAATCTCCATACATGTCAGCCAAAAAAATTACCTCCTTAAAAAAAATTTTTTTCAGGTTGCCTATTCAGCAAACACAAAAAAATTCCTGCACAAAAAATTTTATAGTTGCAGAAAAAATTTTTAAAATAAAAAAATTTAATCGCCCTTGAAAAAATAACGATACTCTATCAAGAGAGGTGAGGCTAGAAATGGCAAATGCAAATACAAACTTGATGACGATAACTTCAAATCGGTCTGCAACTTCAAATTCAACTTCGCAGTCGAGTGCAAAATATAAAGCTCAAACAAAACAGCTTGGCGAAAAAAATAATTTTAATTCGCACCTTGACAAAGCAAATGCGCAAATCAATCAAAACGCCCAGCAACCGAAAGAAACTGACGAACTTCAAAAAGTTGCAAGCGAAGCGGAAGCTACAGATTCAGCAGTTAAATCGACATCAAATCAAGGACAGAATAATAAATCGCAGGATGCGCCTCAACAGGAAAATTTGGAAACGCCGACAGAAAATATTTCTGAAGAGCCGAAAGAAATTTCAGATCTTTCGGAGGAGGAAGTTGATCCTGCGGTTTTTTCATATCTTTTTTCAGCGAACACAGAAACACTTTTGGCGACAAAAAGTCCTGAAGTTCCGACTGAAAATAATGTCATGGCGATTATGCCGACAGCTACCGACAATAAATCGCAGGCAATGTTGGATTTACTCGGCGGAAAAACTTGGACTTCAGCTGATGTTGCGGAAGGATTTCAAAATTTAAATCAGCAACAAATTGAAATTCAGCCGACGCAAAATTTAAATCAGCAACAGGTTGAAACTCAACCGACGCAAAATTTAAATCAGCAACAAGTTCAAAATCAGCCGACGCAAAATTTAAATCAGCAACAGATTCAAAATCAGTCGACGCAGTTTGGAAATGAAATTTCGCAGGTTGTAAATTCTGTGCAGCCGCAAGTTGATTCAAAACAAGCACAGCCGACAACTCAAAATTTAGCTGATATGCTCGGCGTGAATGTTCAGCTTGAAGATGGACAACGCATCGCTCCGACTGTTCAAGTTCAGCAAAATTTCCAAAACTTTGAACAAAATAATTCTCAGCAAGGTGCGCAAAATTTTTCACAGACTTTAACGCAAGCAAATAATTCTGAAATTCAGCAAACAACTTCACAAACTGCGGAAGGTGAAGAAAATTTTGCAACGACTTTAAATCCTGTAAACAACAATTCAACACCGATTCAACAATCAGCGCAAGTTCAAAATCCTGAAGTTGCGGTAAATGTTCGCGAAGATTTTAACATTCCTACACAAATTGTTGAGCAGGCAAGATTGATTCGCTCGGCACAAAATACAGAAATGGTCATCAATTTAAAACCTGAACATCTCGGCGAATTGACTTTGAAAATTTCTGTGAATCACAGCGGAACACTCACTGCAAATTTCTACAGCGACAACGCACAAGTCAGAGCGATTATTGAAAATTCACTTATTCAGCTTAAGCAGGAACTCAGCAACGCGGGACTTAAAGTTGAAAATGTTCAAGTTTATGCAGGATTGAGTGACAGCGGTTTAGCTAACGGTCAAGGTGAAAGAGCTTGGCAACAAAATCAACAGCAAAGAAATTCTAACAGGCGAATTGATTTCAGTGCATTTGAAGAGGAAGCAGATGCAACTCAGCCTGTTAATGAAATTGAAAGCACGGAC
>CAJOPJ010000118.1 GCA_905236325.1 uncultured Selenomonadaceae bacterium | reverse complement strand
GCAGGGCATGAGCTATCCTATTCAATCTGGCGCGCCGTGCATTGGCTGTTCAAATAAAAATTTCTGGGACGAAACACCGTTTTCAACGCGCCTGCCTGAATATGGCAAGCTTGGCGATGTTGATAAAATTGGCGCAGGCTTGGCAGCTGTTACTGCGCTTGGCGTTGGCGCACATGCTGTTGCCAGTATCGTTCAAAGGAATCATCGAGATAATCTTATGGAAGAAGAGCATGAAGAATAATTCCGACGAAGGAGGAATTTTATATGGCACACGTTGTAGTAGACCCTATCACCAGAATTGAAGGGCATCTGCGCGTAGAAATAGAAGTTGACGCGGCAGGCAAAGTTACCGACGCAATTTCAAGCGGAACTGCTTGGCGCGGACTTGAACTTATTATGAAAGACAGAGACCCTCGCGACGCTTGGGCTTACATTCAGCGCATTTGCGGAGTTTGCACGACTGCTCATGCGTTGGCATCAGTTCGTGCAGTTGAAGACGCACTTGGAATTTCAATTCCGAAAAATGCAAACTATATCCGCAACATTATGGCGGCAACTTTGGTTGTGCAAGATCACCTTGTACATTTTTATCACCTGCATGCTTTGGATTGGGTTAGTCCTGTGGAAGCGTTATCGGCTGACCCTGCAAAGACTGCTGAATTGCAAACTTCACTGTTGAATGCTTACAGACTGCAACTGAAAGTTCCAAATGAAGTTTCGACAGAGGCTTATCCACACGACTTCCCGGCGGCAACGGCGCAATATTTCACAGCAGTACAAGCTAAAGTCAAGGCTATTGTTGACAGCGGACAGCTTGGAATTTTCGCGGCGCAATGGTGGGATCACCCTGACTATAAACTTTTGCCGCCTGAAGTTCATCTGTTGGCTGTGGCGCACTATCTTGAAATGCTTGATAAGCAGCGCGAAATGGTTACTCCGCATGTTGTCTTTGGCGGCAAAAATCCACATCCGCACTATGTAGTTGGCGGCGTTCCCTGCTCAATTTCACTGACCGACGGCAACGCGCCTGTAAATACTGCGCGGCTTGCTATTGTAGATCGCGCAATTAACTTCAGTCGCGTTTTGATTAACAATTATTATCTGCCTGACTTAATCGCAATCGGCAATATTTATGTTCGTGCCGGCAAAGTTGACGGCGGCGGTTTAGCTAAAGAACGTGTTATGGCTTTCGGTGATTATCCAATGGACGGCTATAAAGGCACTGCTGACGGCGGCGGTTATTTCAACAACTTGCTGATTCGCTCCGCCGGCGTTGTCGAAAACTTCGGTCAAGGTTTGGCTAACGCGCAGTTCTTTGAAATCACACCTGACGACTTGAAAGAAAATTCCACAATCACTGAAGGTGTTGAACATGCTTGGTATGAATACCCCGACCACAAAGATTTGCATCCTTGGGAAGGCATTACTAAACCAAACTACACAGGACCGAAAACCGGTACTCCGGAAAATTGGGAAACCTTGAACGAAGGCGGCAAATATTCCTGGCTGAAAACTCCAAAATGGCGCGGCAAACTTTGCGAAGTCGGACCACTTGCAAACTACATTATCATTTACACAAAATCAGCTAAAGGTTTACTTCCTGAACCGACTTGGGCAGAAAAAATGATGCTTGATCAAATTGCGGCAGTCAGTAGCGTACTTGGCGTTCCTGCTGAAACTTGGTTGCCTACAATGGTTGGCAGAACTGCTTGTCGTGGTTTGGCAGCTCAAGTTGCTGCCGAAATTAATAAATTCTTCTTCGACAAGCTGATTGAAAATCTAAAAACCGGCGATACTTCGGTTATGAATAATGAAAAATGGGATCCTTCCACTTGGCCGAAAGAATGTATGGGCGTTGGACTTTATGAAGCTCCACGCGGCGCACTCAGTCACTGGGTTGTAATTAAGGACGGCAAAGTTGATAACTATCAATGCTTGGTGCCGACAACTTGGAATGCTTGCCCACGCGACGATAAAGCAGGTCACGGCGCGTATGAATTGGCTATGATGGATACTCATGTTCAAGATTCAAACAAGCCGCTTGAAATTGCCAAAGTCATTAGATCTTTCGATCCTTGTATGGCTTGTGCAACGCATATGTACAACGCTAAAGGCGAGGAAATCAATGTAATTTCTACCGACCCCTACAGGAGGTGACGGCAATGAAATCTGTTAAAGAAGTTCAGCGGAAGGAATATTATATTTTCACGCCGTTCACGCGAATTTTTCACTGGATTATGGTTGTATCAATCTTAGTGCTTTTTGTAACAGGACTTTTGATAACAAAACCAATGGACGTAACCGCGACTGAACCTTACTTAACTTCCGCCTCAATGGACTTGGTGCGCGATATACATTTCCTGTTCGCATTCCTGTTCACTGCGTCTTTGATTTTAAAAATTTATGGTTTTATTACCAACGGCGGCGACAGACTTTTTCCACATTTTTGGAAAGGACATTTCTATTCCGACACTGTGGAAGTTGCGCTTCACTATATGCTTTTGAAACCACACCACGCGCCGTTTTTGAGAAATCCACTTGCACGCGCAGGTTATGCAGCTTGTTATGGCATGATAGCGATTGAAATTTTGACAGGCTTTGCAATGTACTTTATGACATCGCCTTCAGCAACAGGCGGAACTTTGTTCGGCTGGGTTAATACAATTTTAGGTAGCGAAATGATGACGCACTATGTTCACCATTATGTTGCGTGGTTAATAATTATCTTTGCGATTGCGCATGTGTATATGGTTGTTCGCGCTGAATTTATGGAAGGCGAAAGTGAAGTCAGCGCAATGTTCAGCGGCAAGAAAGTTCTGCCACACACACCTAAAGATGAAGCTGATTTGGACTAAAAATTATTTAAAGCAAAAAAATTATCCCGACTCAATCGAGCGGGATTTTTTTTAATTTTAATTTGCTTAAATTATTCTTCAGTTTTGTAAAGTGTGTAAGTCAAACCGAAACCGACTGCCAGCGAAATCAAGTTAACAATAATGTAGGAAATCAGTTGACCGTTCATATAAAGTAACATACCCGGAATAACTGTAATACCCATGCCTGTACCGGCAAGACCCATTGCGCTTGAAATTGCACCGCCAACTGCGCCGCCACAGCAAGCATAAACAAAAGGCTTCATAAAGCGCAGGTTGATACCGAAAATTGCAGGTTCAGTAATTCCCAAGAACGCAGGAACTGCTGAAGAAATGTACAATGCGCGTTTTTTAGCGTCGCGTGTTTTAACAGCAACTGCAACAGCTGCGCCGCCTTGTGCGATTGTTGCGCAAGTGATAATTGCGTTAAATGGATCAGCATGAATTGTGCTGAGGAGATAAATTTCCAACGCACTGAAGACGTGGTGAACACCAAAAATAACAATAACCTGTTGCAAACCGCCGATAACAAGACCGCCAATGACAGGAATTTCAAGGAAGTTTTGAACTGCGCCAAAGACAACCTGTTCAATGCCGTGCATAATGGGACCGACAACGAAGAAACCTAAAAGCATTGAAATTAACAATGTCAAGAACGGAGTAACAATCAAATCAATAACATCAGGCACAAAAGTTTTCAGCCATTTCTGCAATTTAGCTGCAAAAATACCAAGTACCAACGCAGGTAAGACTGAGCCTTGATAACCGACAAGTGGAACAGTTATAAAACCTAAGTCAATCGGAATAGGAACTTTGCCTTCAAAATCCGGCATACCATAAGCCTGAATCCAAGTTAAGCCTTTTTCAGCCAATTCCTGCGCCGCGCCACCAACTGCATAAGCATTAGGCAAGGCAGGGAAAACTAACATTAAACCAAGAACAATACCAATAACAGGTGTGCCGCCAAATTTGTTCATTGTTGACCAACAAACAAGCGCAGGTAAAAATGCAAATGCAGTATCTGTCAAAACCTGAGTCATCAAAAGGAAGTTCGGGCTCCATTCACTGCCCAGCGAAGTGATTGCGCCACGCAAGCCCATAAACAAACCTGTAGCAACCAAGACAGGGATAATCGGAACAAAAACATCGCCCAGTGTGCGTGAAATTTTCTGCACAAGCGTCATCTGTTCATAAGCCGCTTCCTTGCCGCCACCTGCACTAAGCGAAGGTTTCAGTTTGATAAATTCTTCAGTGACTTTATCAACAAAGCCTGTGCCGCAAATAATTTGATACTGCTGCGCCGCAAAGAATTGACCTTTAACGCCGTCAATGTTTTCAATTTTCTTTTCCTGAATTTTTGACTTGTCATTGACAATCAAACGCAAACGCGTCGCGCAGTGTTCGGCAGTTCTGACATTGTCCGGTCCGCCGACGTACTTCATAATCAACTTTGCAACGCGTTCTTCATCAGGCAAGTTGTCATACTGCGCGTCGTCAGAGTCTTTTTCAACAGCCGCGCTTGAATCTTCCGCAGGTGCTGCTGAAGTAACTTCCTGTCCTTCAAGTTCGATTGTGATTGCGCCAAACTCTGTCGGATTGGTTACAACTACAGGTGTTGTAGTTTCGTAACCTGCGTCAGTGATAACCTGCGGATCAAATTCAAGCAAAAGCTGTCCGCGCTTAACTTTCGCGCCTGCCTCTGCTTTTGGCGAAAAGCCCTCGCCGTTGAGTTTAACTGTGTCCATACCGACATGAATCAAAAGTTCAATGCCGTCATCGGACTTTAAGCCGATAGCGTGACCGGTTGGGAAGAAGACAGTAATTTCACCGTCGAATGGTGAATAAACTTTGCCTTCAGGATTTTTGACAGCCGCGCCACGACCCATTGCACCGCCCGCAAAAACAGGATCGTTGACTTCGTTCAACGGAATCAGCGTACCGTTTATCGGGCTACTAATGCGTATGTCCTTCATGATTTCGCCCTCCTTCATAGCGTCTGAAAACATACTGAATAAATTATGAAAAATTACTTGCTGATTATACCTTTGAAAAGTTTTACCGTCAACCTTTAAGCTGAAAAATTTTTTACAGAAAAATTTTTTACAGAAAAATTTTTGACTATCTGAAAAAAATCTGTTAGTATTTAGAAAATTTTTATTAAAAGCAAAAAATTTAGTTGACTGGAGGGATTGTAAATTGGCATTGATAGTAAAAAAATTCGGCGGCAGTTCGGTTGCGACGACTGAAAAAATAATGTCGATAGCCAAGCGCATCCTGAGCGAAAAAAAGCCTGACGATAAAATTGTAGTTGTGGTTTCGGCAATGGGTGACACTACCGATAATTTAATTTCATTGGCTGAAGGAATTGATTCTGAACCTTACAAAGGCGACTACCTGCGCGAAATGGATATGCTTTTGACAACAGGCGAACAAGTTACAATCGCGCTTTTGGCAATGGCATTTAAAAAACTTGGTCAAAGTGCAATTTCAATGACAGGTTCAATGGCTGGTGTTCGTGCAAGTGAAGTTCACACCAAAGGCAGAATTTTAGGCATAAATCCTGTGCGCGTGCATGAAGAACTTGACAAAGGCAATGTGGTTGTAATTGCAGGTTTTCAAGGCGTTGACAAATTTGGCGACCCTGTGACACTTGGTCGTGGTGGTAGCGATACTTCGGCAGTCGCGATTGCAGGTGCGCTTAAGGCTGATGAGTGCGAAATTTTTACCGATGTTGACGGCATTTATTCAGCAGATCCGCGCATTGTTAAAGGCGCACGCAAGATGAAGGAGATTACTTATTTTGAAATGCTTGAAATGGCGCGTCTTGGCGCAGGAGTTATGCAGCCGCGTTCGGTG
>CAJOPJ010000117.1 GCA_905236325.1 uncultured Selenomonadaceae bacterium | reverse complement strand
TGGCAAATATATGTCATCAATATGTAGGATTGTAAAATATTTTCCGGTTGCATCGCGAATCAATTTATTGCAATTTGCGCCTTCGCCAAGATTTCTTTTATTGTGCAGAAGTTTAATTTTACCTTCGGCAATTTGCGTTGAATAATTTTCAATTATAAACTCCGGCGCGCCGTCAGTTGAACAATCATCGCGAACTACAATTTCAAAATCTTGAAAAGTCTGATTCAAAACGCTGTTAATGCAGTCCGGCAAATATTTTTTTCTATTGTACAGTGGAATCAGCACAGAAATTTTTGGTTGCAAAGTATTTTCCTCCTCAATTTTTAAAAATTCCGATGCGCCTAAAAATCTTCACACCAATTTTACCAATCATAGGTATGCGTTCCATATCTTCACGCAAGAGACTTCCTGTAATTGCAGTAGCCGCAAAATAAACAATGCAACCAATAAAAACCGCGCCGAATGTCGAAATAACTTCAGAACTCCATTGCGCCATTGTGAAGTCGTGGAAAAATTTGACTGAAATTGCCATAATCGCCGCCGATAAAATTGTTTTCAGCAGTTGTCCGACTTCCATTTTGTAGCCAATGTATTTGTAAATAAAATACAGATTTATAAAAGCCGCAACACCCATGTCAGCAGCAGTAGCCCAAGCTGCGCCCATGATTCCAAAAGTCGGTATTGCCGTTAAGTTCCAGTTCAGAAAAACTTTAGCAGCCGCCGCCAAAATCATATTTACCATTGGTATTGTTGTGTGACCGAGTCCTTGCAAAACGCCTGTTGAAACTTGATGAAGTCCAAGCAAAATTATCGACACTGCCGAAATCATTACTGCGTCACCTGCGCCGGGCGCATTGTAAATTAAACTTGAAATTGGCGTTGCCAAGAAAAAAATTATCACAAAAGCAGGAAAGCATACAAAGTTTGAAATTCTGACTGCCGCCGCAGTTTGCCTGAAAATTCTATCGTTGTCCTTGAGTGCACGCGCTTCTGAAATTGCAGGAACTATCGACACAGCTAAAGACGCGGTTAAAATTGTTGCTAAATTTATCAGCGGCACTGCCATACCATTTAAGTAGCCGAAAAGCTCGGTAGCTTGTCGCACTGAATAACCTGCAACTTCAAGACGCTGTGGAACTATCATCAAATCCAAGTTTGAAACGACAGGCAACATTATTGACGCGGCACTGACAGGCAAAGCCAATTTGAACATACGCTTGATTATTGACCAAGATGTTTCTTGAGTGGATTCAGGCGTTGGGTTTTCAAGTTCAGTTGCAAAATTTTTTTCAATGTCGCGGTTTAATTTTATGTGGAAGTAAACAAGCACAATTAAACCTGTCACTGCGCCGGCTAATGCACCTAAACTTGCGCCCGCCGCTGCAAAGTCCAATCCCCAAGGCAAAAGTAAATCCGCCAAGACTATCATTGTTATCACGCGGAAAATTTGCTCAACAATCTGACTTACCGCAGTCGGAGTCATTCTTTGCCAACCTTGCAGGTAACCGCGACTTGCCGCTAAAAATGTAACGAAAAAAACTGTCGGCGCGAGTGCAACTACCGACATATAAGCGCGTTCGTCGCGAATGAATTGCAAGTCAATCAGCCAATGCGCCGAAAAATAAGTCATCAGCGAAAAAAATATGCCTGTCGCTAACATTAGCAACATTGATGTTTTAAAGACGCGCCGCGCTCCAAAAATATCTTTCAAGGCGACACGCTCCGCCGTGATTATCGAAATTGCGACAGGTACGCCGGCTTGCGAAACTGTCATTGCGAAAAAGTAAATTGGAAACGCCATTTGGTAAAGACCGATACCTTCGCCGCCCAAAATACGCGATACAAATATCCAGTTCAGCGAACCGATTACTTTGACGACAAAACTTGCTATTGTCAAAATAAATGTGCCTTTTAAAAACTTCTCGCCATTCGCTTCTTTAATTTTATTTTCCATTATTCATTATCCATTTTTCATTATTCAAAACTTCGTCAGCCTTGCCGATTTTTAAAACGCGCTTATTCAGCAAAATTACTTGGTCGGCGTATTTTTTAACGCGCTCCAAGTCGTGCGAAATTAACAAAATTGCCATATCTTCTTCAGCGCAGAGTTCAGCTGCCAGTTCATAAAAAATTTCCAAACCTGCAACATCAACGCCGCTGACAGGTTCATCAAGCAAAAGCAGGTCGGGCAGTGGATCCAATGCCAATGCCAAAAGTACGCGTTGAAGTTCGCCGCCGCTTAACGCTCCAAGTCGCCTATAAATTAAATGTTCGGCTTTTACGCGACTTAGATTTTTTATGACGCGTTCGCGCAGAAATTTTGCAGGAAACAGCCACGCAGGTTTCCAAGTCAAGCAAGCCATAAATAAATCTAAAACCGAAGTCGGCGAAGTTGTGTCGAATTTCAAGGTTTGTGGAACATAACCAATAATTGGCTTTAAGTGCTTGCCTTTGGCGTCGAAGTAATTTAGGTTGCCTGTGTGCTCAACTTCGCCCAAAATTGACTTCAACAGCGTTGATTTTCCTGCGCCGTTCGGTCCGATTAAAGCTGTAAGTTCGCCGCAAGTCAAGGTGAAGTTGACATCTTGAAAGATAACCAAGTCGCCAACTTGCACGCCGAAATTTTCAACTTTAGTTTCGCAAAGTTTGTTGTTGTGATGATTTTTCATTTGAAATAGTCTATTTTCATATTGTGCTTAAGTCTTGCCAGAACTTCAGCCGC
Organism: uncultured Selenomonadaceae bacterium; assembly: GCA_905236325.1. Classification (GTDB taxonomy): domain Bacteria; phylum Bacillota; class Negativicutes; order Selenomonadales; family Selenomonadaceae; genus Quinella. The sequence goes on along the minus strand of CAJOPJ010000117.1, from coordinate 4,902 downwards.
CTTTGCCTGCGCAACTTTTGTGCCGTTTTCAAGCATGTTCCAAACTTCTGCAGGATTTTTTTCAAAATTTTTTCTGCGTTCGCGAATCGGCTTTAAAGTTTCTTCCAAAACCTCAAGCAGGAATTTTTTTACTTTAACATCGCCCAAACCGCCGCGTTGATAATGTTCCTTCATTTCGGCAACTGTCGTCGTGTCGGAGCAGAACGCGTCAAGGTAAGTAAATACAACATTGCCTTCAACATGTCCAGGGTCGCTGACTTTGATATGCAAGGGATCTGTGTACATTTCCTTGACTTTGGCGGCAACTGTATCAGCGTCGTCGCTTAAGTAAATGCAGTTGCCGAGCGTTTTTGACATTTTTGCCTTGCCATCAATACCTGGCAATCTGCGACAAACTTGGTTTTGCGGAAGTAAAATATCAGGTTCAACCAAAGTTTCGCCGTACAGTTCATTTATTTTGCGGACGACTTCGCGCGTCTGTTCCAACATCGGCGCTTGATCTTCACCGACAGGTACAATGTTTGCATCAAAAGCTGTAATGTCCGCCGCCTGACTGACAGGATAACATAAAAAGCCTGCAGGAATACTTGCTTCAAAATTTTTCTGCGCAATTTCGGCTTTGACTGTAGGATTTCTTTCAAGGCGCGAAACTGTGACAACATTTAAATAATAAGCTGTAAGTTCAAAAAGTTCGGCAACCTGTGATTGAATAAATATTGTTGATTTTTCAGGGTCAAGTCCGACTGCTAAATAATCAAGCGCGACATTTAAAATATTTTCTCGCACTGCGGCAGGTGTTCCTGCGTGGTCAGTTAAGGCTTGTGCGTCGGCTATCATTATAAATATTTTGTCGAAGTCACCTGAGTTTTGGAGTCGAACGCGTTCGCGTAAACTGCCTACAAAATGTCCCAAGTGTAATTTGCCTGTTGGTCTGTCGCCTGTTAAAATTGTTTTCATAGAAAAATTTTCCTTTCCGATTTTAAATATCTGTAGCATTTTGAAGTCATAATGAATTTTTATTATAATTGAACGCTTTTAAAACTTCAATATCTTTAAAATGCAAAAAAATTCACTTGAGTTACAAACTTAAGCGCAAAAATGTTGAAATTTTTAAATTAAAGCTAACAAAAAAAAGCCAACAGCGCAGGGCGGTAATCGCTGACTGCAGTTGGCTTATTATTTTTTTGCAAAATTTAAATTTCTATAAGTTCATATTGCGAACAGCCCATTTTATGTTCAGCCATTGCGCTTAACTGTCGCAAGCCATGCCGACTTTCAATGCGTTGTTTTAAATCAGCACTGTCAGGCGCGTTGTAAACTAAATCGCAACAGGCCTGGTCTATGGCAAGAATATCTGTCGAAGCCAAAATACCAATATCAGCCATAGTTGGTTCTGCGGCTTGAGTTCCTGCACAATCGCAATCAACACTCATTCGGCGCATAACATTCAGGTAGACAATTTTTTTGCCGAAATGATCGCAAATGGCCTTGCCGCTGTCCGCCATAAGTTCCATAAATAAATCTTCACCGACCCAGCGACCATAATCTTGCACGCCGTGAACTTGCAATTTACCTTTTGCGCCACTTGCACAACCAATCGCAATATTTTTCAAACTGCCGCCAAAGCCGCCCATCGCATGACCTTTGAAGTGCGTTAAAACAATCATTGAATCATAATTTGCAAGATGACTTCCCATTGCAACTTCATTCAGGTGAAAACCATTTTGCACAGGAAAATTTATATCGCCGTCCGCGTCGATAATGTCAACATTTGAAAAAGTCCAGCCATTCACCTGCAAAGTTTGTCTGTGGCGTTCAGTATTAGCTCTTGCGCCGCCATAAGCCGTGTTCGCCTCAATAATTGTTGAGTTTGGAATTTGCGCTTGAAATTTCTGCACCATATCGCGCGGCAAAATATTTGGTCCATGTGGTTCGCCGCTGTGCAACTTTATTGCCACTTTGCCGCCAATTGTGGAATTTATTTTTTGATATAGCTGAATTAAATGTTCAGCGTCAATTTGTCTGGTGAAATAAACTTTTGCAGCTTCGCCGGAAAAATTTGTGCCGGTGACATTTTTGCTGCCAACAATCGGTGCTTGAATTATTGAAGCCGCTTGAGCAGTTGAACTTGTTGCAATATTTTCAGTTGCTTTATCTGTTAAAGCAATTTTGCCGATTGCAGCAGTCAATGTGGCTACGCCGGCTAACTTTATTAAATTTCTGCGCGTAATTTTCATAAAAATTCCTCCTTAAAGACACTGTGTCAGAATAATACCACAGCGACAATTTTTTTGCAAAATTTTTTGACTTAAACTTATTAAAAAATTATACTTTAGGAAAGTTACGCGGGGAGGAAAAATTTTTTTGACTAAGTGGATTTTTTTAGGCGACGAATCGCGCTTGATATTTGTAAGCTGGATTTTGAAAATTGAACAAGGCTCAATCTCTGACGACAAAACTTTAATTTTGCGGCGTGGCAATGTTGAACTTGAAAAAAAATTTTCCGGCACAGGCAATGTAATTTTTTCAACTTACAATTTGCCGCCCGGAATTGAAATTTTTGTGCCGGCTTATCAAGACAATTTAAATATTGACACTTCAGCTTTCGACAACTGCGCAATTTTTGAAATGTTTCCTTTCGGTAAGGAATCGACTGAAGATTTGGCGCGGCTTTTGGAATTTAATAAAAAAAAATCACCGGCAATTTTGTTTGTGATGATGGACATTGTTGAAAATGAACAAGATTCGCCGATTGGTTTGAACGCAATGAAAAATATTTTTTCACGCAAGCATAGAGATATTTTGACTGCGCGTGATGAATCTGATGTTTTGGAAGTTTTGCATTGGCACAGACCGCTCTCTTCCGATATTTTGAAATTGATTCGCGGCGAAATTCAAGATATTTATGCAAATTCCGACGCAATTTTCAATATTTATGAAATGTTTATTTCCGCGCAAGAAAAGACCGGCTGTTTGAGTGAAACTGCGAAAAATAAAATTGTCGGCTTTGCCTCTGTCAAAGGCAAAAATCACATTTGGATTGGATATCGCGAAGTTGCACAAAAAATTTTGTTTTCGGCAAATGGCGGAATAAAAAGTTTGATTGATTTGTACCGACGCACACTTTATCAAGATGAACAGCAAAAAAGCATTGCGACTTTGCTTTGGAATGTTGATTCAGATTGCGCGATTTTGGAAAAAAAATTGGCAACTAAATTCGCTGAAGTTATGCAAATGCCAAAAAAATTTCAAGGCTTTTTAAATCCTGAAGAAGCATATTCCGAACACAGCTATTTGTCATTGATTGGCAAAGGCAGTAAGTTTTCTGAAATTGACAAGGCTTTTTTGGCGATTTATGAAAATTTTGTTAAATTCGACGCGCGTGATATTTTAATCACTGAACTTGAAACACATATAGACAAATTAAAAAATTTAAATTAGCTTAGTTTTGTAGTTTGTTCTTGGCAGTAAGGGGGAAAAATCTAATGGCGCAGATTTTAAATCATAATGTGGCAGCTCAGATTTCACTGGGCGAGTTGAATAAAAATATTTCCAAACTTGGGCAAGCTATTGCAAAAGTTTCCAGTGGTATGAAAATTAATGGTGCGAAAGATGATTCAGCGCAATTTGCAATTTCTGAGGTTATGCGCGTAAAAATTCGTGCACTTGAACAAGCTACTCAAAATGTTCAAAACGGCGGTTCATTGTTAAAAACTGCTGAGGAAGGTATTCAAAAGCAAATTGACATTTTGCGCACAATTAAGCAAAAAGTTATTGACGCAGCAAATGATCACAATACTGATGACGACAGAAAAATTATTCAGAAAGAAATTGATCAGCTTTACGATCAAATTGAACAAATTGGGCAGTACACTGAATACAACACAAAAAAGCCGCTTGTTGGCAATGCAATAAATAAAACTTTAGTCGATAAAATTTCCTATATTGAAGGCGTTGAAGAATCAAAAAAACTTGTTCCAACTTATGAAGTCAGCAATGAGGCACAATTAGATACTGCCAGCTTGCTTGATATTATCCACAAGCACGACATTCCTGAGTTGGACGGCGAAACCGGACCATTTGATGTATTTTCTCCATACGCCGAAACTACCAATGTATCGCTTTATGCCAATACAGACAGACCTACAGATTTTAGAACTTACAATTCAGACAGCGGCAAATATTGGCTCACTGAATCTACTTCATTTGATTCAGAAATAATCAATGCAGATGATACAGGCGATACAAAAGCATTAAATTTGCACGACGGCAATGATGAAGGCGTAGCGGCAACTTTGGAAATTGATTTTTCAAATTACAGCTTGGATAATTGGATCGCAAATAAAAGCACAGGTTTAATGTTCACAGGTTATGACGCTAATGGCAATTCAAATACAACTTACATAATTTTGACAACCGATCCGAACGATCAACCTAATGAGGCTTTTTCGCGCCGTGTTGATTATTATCAAAAATATTCAATAGACAGTTACAAAGTCAATAATGTTATCGACATAACAAATAAAAGCATGGAGGATATCGTCGCCGAAATTAGCAGCAAGTTAAGTTCAACTTACTATGAAATTGATTGTTCCGGCACGAAGTTGAGTTTAAAATCAAAATGCAAATCTGAAGTTTCCAACAATATGAAAATGCAGGGTTTTACCTGTCCTGAAAGATATATTAAAAATGATGGCGAAGCTGCAAATGTAAGTGGAGTTTTTACCGGCGGAGCGGATGATACTATTATTGAAAACGTATCTCAAAACGACGGTGCAAAAGCCAGTTGCACAATAAATCTTTCAAATGTAAATATTCCGAGCGGCATAAGTATTGCAGGTGTTTTTTATGAAGTTGTGAACGACGCAATTTTGTTGACTGAAGATTTTTCAGGTGATTTTT
>CAJOPJ010000116.1 GCA_905236325.1 uncultured Selenomonadaceae bacterium | reverse complement strand
TATTATCGACATTTTTTTCAATTTGTAAAGTAAAAAAATTTTTACAAAATTTTTGTAAAGGAATAGTTCAATAAGTGCAGAAAATAAATGCTATTAAATTTTTTGGAGAGATGTTTTTGGCAAAAATAAAAAAAATTAAAAGGCGTAGCGGACGCAGACTTTTCAAAGGCATAATGTTTTTATTGATTACCGGATTGATACTTGCATTTGTGGTTTATGTGCCGATATTTACGCTGAAAGAAATAAAACTCAATGGCGCAACCTACATAACTTCGGACGACATTTTAAAAATTGGAAATATTTATATTGGCGAGCCGTTGTTTCAACTTGAAACCGACACAATAGCAAGCAGATTGTCGCAAGATTTACGCATTGAGGAAGTTACAGTCAGGCGGAGTTTGCCAAGTGCTTTGGAAGTTACAATCAAAGAGCGCAAGCCGCTTGCAACGATTGTTTGCGATTATGGCTATTTGAACTTGGACAAGAACGCCAAAGTTATTGACAGTTATAAAAGCCTGCGCACAATGCAAATACCAATGATAACCGGCGCGACAGTTCACGACAAATACATTGGCGACGATGTGGACGATGAAATGATTAAGCAGGTTTTGAACTTCCTGCAAAAAATTGATGACGACGCGCTTGAAAAAATTTCTGAAGTGGCGATTATTTCTGAAGATTATATTGTGGCTTATACTAACACAGAAAAATCTGTCCAAATCAGAATTGGAAAATTGGAACGACTTGAGGAAAAAGCGCGGCTTACTGAAAGTTTCCTCAAGGACTTGGCTAACAATCCAAATCCGATTGAATATGTTGATTTCAATTACACCGCGCCATTTATCAAATTGGCTAAATAAACAGCAAGCTAATTGCAATTAAAGTTAAAACTGCAGCCTCGACATAAGCAAAAATTGTGCCGAGATTTTTTTTGCGTAAAATCAAATTGCGGAGTTTTCCTGCAAAAATTGCCACGCAAGAAAAAATTACAAATGCTTGAACTGCAAAAGTAAAACCCAGCAAAATTATCTGCAAACTTGCGCCCTCCGCATTTAAATTTACAAATTGCGGCAAAAATGCCAAGAAAAACAGCAAGACTTTTGGATTTAAAACATTCATTAAAACGCCGCGCTTATAAAGTCCGAAAAATTCCGATTGCGCGTCGGCTTTTTTTATTGAAATTTCTGAGCCTTTTCGTGCAGATTTAAACGCATTGAACGCCAAAAAAATTAAATAAGTCGCGCCGAAAATTTTTAAAAAATTTAGCGCAGTCGGCGAAGATTGAATCAGAGCCGCAACGCCAATCATCACCAAAAATGTGTGAAAAACTATTCCACTGACAAGCCCTGCCGCTAAAGTTATTCCTGATTTTGCGCCATTTGCCAAAGATTTTGTCAATAAATACAAAATATCGGGACCGGGCGCAAGAGTCAGCAAAATTGATGCAGTTAAAAAATAAAAAAACATTTCAATTCTCCGCAGAAAAATTTTTTAAGCGTTCGACTTTTACAAAAGTTCTTCGCGCAAGATTTTTAGTCAAAGTTGTGTCATTGATAGTAATTTCAGCCGAAGTTGCGGCAGCTTCTTTGCCGCGTGTTGAAATAAAATTTATATAAAGTTCAATTTGCGGCTCATCTTCCTGCGAAGTGTAAAAAATGCCAAGATTATTTTTTTCTGCGTAGGGATTTTTTTCTGCAAATAAATTGTCCATTAAAGTTGATAAATCAATTTTTTTTGGATTAAATTGAACTTCCACGCCGTTAAATTTTGAATTTATAATTCCAGGCAAAATTTTTACAACGCCGGACAAATTTTTAAAAATTATTGCCAGATTTTCGCCGCTGAAATAAATTTTTTTTGTAAACATTTTCACACCTCAAAATTGATTTAAAATTTCCGCAATATCAAAATTAAGAGCAACACCGCGTTCGCCAATTTCTTGCGGAAAATAGGCTTGACCTTTGTTAATGCAGATATATTTTGCGTTTGGATTTTGCAAAGTGAACCGCCAGAAAGGATATTTAATAATGCCGGGCGTATTGCTGCCAACTCCCAACTCAAGATACAAAATTTTGCTGTTTTCATTTTTATGCAAAAATTTTTCATAATTATAAGCCGCGACGCGCCAGCCATTGTCCTCAACAAATGTATCATCAGCGCGTAAATTCATTGTCATAATTTTGCCGCACTTTGGGCAGCGTGGAAAATATTTTTCAGGCACGGACATATTTACTTCATGCGCGTGCATTTTGCGGACTTGCTGTTCATTGTCATAAGTTTGATTATGGCAAGGCGTAGGGCATTGAAACAAACCATAGTCGCCCTGCGTGTAAAATAATTTTTTCTTGTCGAAGCCGTTCGACTGAAAAAGATGATCAACATTTGTAGTCAGCACAAAATAATCTTTGTCTTGCACAATTTGCAAAAGTTTTTCGGCAAGTTTATTTGCAGGTTGATCGTAGCGATTGCACAAAATATTTCGCGACCAATAAGCCCAAAATTCGCCGTCGGTTGGGAAAGGATAAAATCCGCCGCTGTACATATCTGTAAAGCCGAATTTTTCTTCAAAATCGGCAAAATATTTTTTAAAACGCTCGCCGCTGTAAGTGTAACCTGCCGCAGTTGAAAAACCTGCGCCCGCACCAATTAAAATAATTTTTGCGTCGCGAATCCACTCCAAAGCCTTTGTAATTTGTTCAGTCATAAAAATTCCTTTCTCTATTGAAATGCTAAAAACCGGCAAATTTAAAATATTTTTTTAAAAATCTGCAAGCGTCAAAATTTTTTCACACAGTTCAGGAAATTCCATTCCTGCAGCACGCGCCGCATCAGGTACAAGTGAAGTTTCGGTCATACCCGGCACTGAATTGATTTCAATGACATAAGGCTGATTTTTTTCCGACAACATCATATCAACACGCGCAACGCCGGAACACTTGCAAGCCTGAAAAGCCTTAACAGCCATTTCCTGTACTTTTTTTGTCAACTTAGCAGGAAGATCCGCCGGACAAATATGCGTTGACGCGCCTTTTTTATATTTAGTTTCATAATCATAGCGTCCTGTTGTTGTTGTAATTTCTATGACAGGCAAGGCTTCGGCTTTATCTTCATTGCCAAAAACCGCAACTGTCAATTCGCGTCCTTTGATAAATTCTTCAACCAAAATTTCATCACCGAAAGTGAAGGCATTGGCAATCGCCACAGAAATTTTGTCCGACTCCTCAACAATATTCACGCCGATACTTGAACCTTGCGTTGAAGCCTTAATCACAACAGGCAAGCCGAAGTCTTTTTCAATTTGCGTTGCAAGTTTGTCATCTTTATCGACGACGCGGAAAAATTCAGCTTTAGGCGTGGAAATTTTTTCTGCGTTCAGAATTTTTTTAGTCATAACTTTGTCCATTGTCAACGCTGAAGAAAGTACGCTTGAACCTGTGCAAGGAATTTTCAGCATATCAAGCGTGCCGCGAATTAAGCCGTCCTCGCCATAAAGTCCATGAACAGCATTAAAAACAATTCCGCATTGCTTAGACTGAATATCTGCCGCGAAAGTTTTTGGATTCAGTTCCATAAGTTCAACATTGTAATTTTTCGACTCCAACGCGTCGGCAATGGCTTTACCTGTCCTGCGCGAAACTTCACCTTCAGTTGAAGGTCCGCCGCATACCACGACAATTTTTTTCTTGCGGTGCTGTTTTAAAAGTTCGATAAGTTCATCACCGGTTTTATAAATATCTCCCGCGCCCATAGTGATAACCAAATCGCCCGGCGAAACATTATCAATCAAATATTTAGCAAGTTCTTTGCGGTCGGGAATGTAAGATACAGCTTGGTTAGTCGTGTTCAAAACAGATTCCAAAATGGATTCGCCACTTATGCCTTCTATCGGAGTTTCACCTGCCGAATAAATATCAGTCAGGACGAGCGAATCGGCGTCTTTAAATGCGCTACCAAATTCTTCCAGCAAAAGTTTGGTGCGCGTATATCTGTGCGGCTGAAAAACGCAAATAACTTTGTTAGGTTTAGCTTCGTGAGCTGCTTTAAGTGTCGCGGCAATTTCTGTTGGGTGGTGAGCATAGTCATCCACAATCCAAACATTGCGAACTTTGCCGAGCGTTTGAAATCTGCGTTTTGCGCCGTGAAATTTTTCCAACGCGTCCACAATTTTTGAAAACTTCACGCCGGCATTTTGAGCAACTGCGATTGTTGCAAGCGCATTCAAAACATTGTGGCGACCATAAATTTTCAGGTGAATTTTGCCTAGATTTTTTTCTTTAACTTCGCCGTCCTCAGTTGTAATTTTTTTCAGCACTTCAAAGCTGGTGCCGTCTGCGCCGGACTGAACATTTTTTGCGCGAAAATCTGCGTCATTTTCAATTGCGTATGAAATAACTTTCCTATCAATTTCAGCAGCCAAGCCGCGTACAGTTTCATTATCAAAACACAAAACTGCAACGCCGTCTTCCTTGCTGATATTTTCCAGAAAAATTTTGAATGCGGCGCGGATTCTTTCAACTGTGCCATAAAAATCTAAATGATCGTCCTCAATATTTGTAACAACAGCGACTGCAGGTTTCAGCTTGATAAATGAGCCGTCGCTTTCGTCTGCTTCAGAAACCAGCCAATCACTTTTGCCGAGTACCGCGCTTGTGCCCAAATCAGCCGATTCGCCACCGATAATAATTGTAGGATCTACGCCGCTTTCGTGCAGAACATAGCCAATCATTGAAGTTGTAGTTGTCTTGCCATGCGCACCGGCAACTGCAATGCCTTTTTTTGCGTTCAGCAGAAATGCGTTGATGTCGGAGCGATGTAGGCGTGGAATTTTCAGTTCGGCAGCTTTTGTAACTTCAGGATTATCTTGCGGAATTGCAGTTGAACAAACAATTGCATCAACAGCCGCCTTGCCTTTTTTATCAACAATATTTTTGCCGTCGTGACCGATAAAAATTTTCGCGCCGAGTTTTTTTAAGTTTTCAACAGTCTTTGATTCAATTAAATCTGAACCACTGACTTGCAAGCCGGATTCAATTAAAATTTTTGCAAGCGAACTCATTCCTGCGCCGCCAATTCCAATAAAGTGAAAACTTTTTAAATCTTTAATTTCATTCAATTTCAAAATAATTTCCCTCCGCTAATTTTAAATTTGAAACATTTTAGCATAGTTTTACTTGCAGGTAAAAATTTTTTTTAGTTGAAATTTAATTAACAGAAAGGAGCAAGATTATTTTGCAAAAAGTTGTTGGAGTCAGATTTAAAAAAGCCGGCAAAATTTATTATTTTGATCCCGGCGAAGATACAGTTGAAAAAGGCGAATATGTAATTGTGGATACAGCACGCGGCTTGGAATGTGGAAAAGTTGTTTTGGAAATTCGCGAAATGCCCGAAGCGCAACTTACTAAAATTTGCGGCGCAGGTGTTCCTCCGCTCAGAAAAATTCACCGACGCGCAACAAAAGCCGATATGGCTAGGCTGGCTGATAACCGCGTTAAGGAAAAAGAAGCATTTCAAATTTGCCTGGAAAAAATCGCTACACACAAATTGCCTATGAAGTTAATAGATGTCGATTACACTTTCGATGTTAATAAAATTATTTTTTATTTTACTGCTGACGGACGCGTTGACTTTCGCGAACTTGTCAGGGATTTAGCATATATTTTCCACACGCGCATTGAACTTCGGCAAGTTGGCGTTCGTGACGAAGCTAAAGTTCTTGGCGGAACAGGTTGTTGCGGTCGTCCGCTGTGTTGTGCAACTTTTTTAGGAGATTTTGCGCCGGTTTCTGTGCGTATGGCTAAAGAACAGAATTTATCGCTAAATCCAACAAAAATTTCCGGCATTTGCGGCAGATTACTTTGTTGCTTGAAGTATGAAAGTGAATATTATCATGAACAGTACATGGAAAAATTTAAATCTTTTCAACCTGAACGTGGCGATAAAGTTATTTTGGACGAAGGCGAAGGCAGAATTGTTGCCGTGAACGCTACAAACAAAACTGCAACAGTTTATATTGAATCTTCGCGCAGAACTGTTACTGCCGCTTGGGATATGATTTTGCCTGTTGAACAGCGCAATAAAAATGTTGAACTTGAAGAACCTGAAGAACCTGAATCCTCAGCTGAACTTGAGGAAATTTTGGAGCCGGAAACGCCTGAGGAAACAATTTCAGCACTACCGCCGGAACCTGAAAATAAAACTTTCAATCGACAGGATAATTTTAAATTTAAGCCTTTAAACAAAAAAACTGACAGACCAAATAAAAAATTCAAGCCGCGCAGGTTTGGTGATTATAAAAAATGACGCAGGAAATTTTTTTACGCGAAGGCGAACGACTTGATGATTTAATGCTTTCCGGCAGAAAAATTATTCAGCACGAACGCGAATTTTGTTTTGCAATGGATTCGGTTTTAATTGCGCACTTCCCAAACTTCAAAAAAAATTTTCGCGTCTTGGATTTAGGCACAGGTACAGGCGTAATTCCGCTACTGATTGCCGATGAAGTTCAAAAAATTTGCGCTATAGAATTAAATTCACAAATGGCTGAAATTGCGCTCCGAAATTTTGAATTAAACAATTTGCAGGAAAAAATTTCAGTCATTGAAGGCGATTATCGCAAGCACAAAGATTTTTTCCGCGCAGAAAGTTTTGATTTAGTAATTGCAAATCCGCCCTATGTACCTGTCAAGAACGGCGAGGCAAATAAGATTACAGGCGTGGCGCGTGCGCGTCATGAATTTACTGCGACGCTTGAAGATGTCGTCAAGGCGGCGCGTTTTGTTTTAAAATTTCACGGCGTGTTTTGTATGATTCACCTTGCAAGCCGACTTTGTGAAATTATTGACGCGCTACATAAAAATCAATTTGAAATGAAGCGTTTGCAAATGATTCAACCAAAAAAAAATCGCGACGCAAATTTAATTATGCTTGAGGCGATTGTCGGCGGCAACAAAGGCAATTTAAAAATTCTTCCGCCGCTTGTTGTTCACAACGACGATAATTCCTACACCGACGAAATAAAAAAAATTTATGGCTTAATTTAGGAGCGTGAAATTATGAACAATCTGAATTGGTGGCAGAAAACTATTGTCTATCAAATTTATCCAAAAAGTTTTTGCGACAGCAAAGGCAAAGGCACAGGCGACTTGAACGGCATTACAAGCAAGCTTGACTACCTGAAAAAAAATTCTGTCGGCGCAATTTGGCTCACGCCGATTTATCCTTCGCCGATGGTTGACAATGGCTATGACATTTCAAATTACACTGCGATTGATGAAAATTACGGCACAATGGCTGACTTTGAAAATTTAATTTCAGAAGCTGAAAAGCGCGGCATTAAAATTGTCATGGACTTGGTTTTTAACCACAGTTCAAACAAACACGCTTGGTTTCAAGAATCCAAGCAAAACAAAACCAACGCAAAGGCTGACTGGTATATTTGGCGCGACGCAAAACCTGACGGCTCGGCTCCTACAAATTGGCGTTCAATTTTTGGTGGAAGTGCGTGGACTTGGTGCGAAGAAAGACATCAATTTTACTTGCACACTTTCGCAGTTGAACAGCCGGATTTAAACTGGGAAAATCCAAAAGTTCGTCAGGCTTTGTTTGACGCGGCAAATTTCTGGATTGATAAAGGTGTCGGCGGTTTTAGAATCGACGCAATAACTTACATCAAGAAACCAAAAATTTTTGTGGACGGCGAAGTTGACGGCAAGGATGATTTAAGTTCAATTCACAATATAACCGCCAACACCGAAGGCATTTTGGATTTTTTGCATGAATTCAAGGACAAAGTTTTTGCAGGACACGATATTTTTACAGTTGGCGAGGCGAATGGAGTTTCAGCCAACGAACTGCCTGACTGGGTTGGCGAACGCGGAGTATTTGATATGTTGTTTGAATTTAGCCATGTTAATTTGCCGCTCAAAAATGGCGAAATTTGGTGCAGACCAACTGACTGGAAACTTTCGGAACTCAAGCAGGCAATTAACAACAGCCAAAATTCCACAAAGTCAACCGGCTGGTATCCTGCATTTTTTGAAAACCATGACAAGCCGCGTTGCGTAAATTATTTTTTCAGCAAAAACGCCGATAAAATCAAAGCCGCAAAGGCTATCGCGACTATTTTGCTGACAATGCGCGGCACGCCTTTTGTTTTTCAAGGTCAAGAACTTGGCATGACAAATATTGATTGGAACGACATCGACTGCTACAACGACATCAGTTCACACAGTCAATTTGATTTTGCCTTGCAGGAAGGTTTTAATTCAGTTGCGGCGATTGATTTTGTAAAATTTTTCAGCCGTGACAATGCACGTACGCCTATGCAGTGGACTTCAGAAAAAAATGCAGGCTTTTCAACTGCAAACAAAACTTGGCTGCCTGTCAATGAAAATTATCTTGAACTTAACGCCGACGCTGAAAATAAAAATCCTGACTCTGTTTTGAATTGGTACAGGCAACTTTCTGAACTGCGGCTTAAAACGCCTGAACTTTTGCAGGGCGATTTTGAATTGCTTTTGCCGGCTGATGAAAAAATTTTTGCGTTCAGCCGAAAGTCAGACAAAAATATTTTTGTAACAGCAGTAAATTTTTCAGCTGAAATTGCAGAATTGCCGACAAGTTTTGCCGATAAAAAAATCTTGCTCGACACTGAAAAAAATCCTGCAGAAAAAATTTTACAGCCATTTGAGGCGCGAATTTATAAATTTCAGGTGACTAAATGAACGCAGGAATTTTGTATTTAGTTGCAACGCCGATTGGCAATTTGGAAGATATGACTTTCCGTGCAGTAAAAATTTTACGCGAAGTCGATTTAATAGCTGCCGAAGATACGCGCCACACACGCAAACTCTTGACGCACTTTGAAATTCACACGCCACTGCAACGCTATGACGAAGTTACCAAAGTTGCGAACGGCGAAAAAATTTTGGCTGAACTTTTGTCAGGAAAAAATGTTGCCTGCGTTAGTGATGCAGGACTTCCTGCAATTTCAGATCCCGGCGCAGACTTGGCAAAGTTGGCTATTGAATCCGGCGTACAAATTTGTCCGATACCCGGCGCAAATGCAGCTTTAAGTGCTTTAATTTGTTCAGGCTTGGACACTACAAATTTTTACTTCGCAGGATTTTTGCCAAAGTCTGCCAAAAGCCGCAAAGATATTTTGCAAAAATTATCAACACAGGAAGCGACTTTGATTTTTTATGAATCGCCGCATCACCTGCTGAAAACTTTAGCCGAACTGAAAAATTTTTTAGGCGACAGAAAAATTTCAATCGCGCGTGAACTTACCAAACTGCACGAGGAGTTTTTGCGTGGAAAAATTTCTGAACTTGAAAATAAATTTGGTGATGAAATCAAAGGCGAATTTGTAATTATAGTCGAAGGTTACTCCGGCGAAGAATTTTCACTTCCAACTGAAGAAAATTTTATTGACTACTGCAAAAATTTAATCGCAAGCGGCGTTGATAAAAAAATTGCAATGCGCGATACTGCAAAAAAATTTAATTTAAGCCGCCGCGAAATTTATAATGCAATGTTGAAATAAAAAAAATTCCTCCGCTTGGAGGATTTTTTTATTTTAAATTTTCAGCCAAAATTGCAAATTCAGCTATTGATAAAGTTTCGGCGCGTCTTTCAGGTAAAATTTCTGCTGCATTTAACGCCGACAAAATTTTTTCACGCCGAAAACCCGCGCCGGCTAATGAATTGACTAAAGTTTTTCTGCGCTGACCAAATGACGCACGCACGACTTTTATAAAAAAATCTTCGTCCGAAATTTCAAGCGGCGATTTTTTTATTTCGCAAACCACGACTGAACTTGTGACTTCAGGGCGCGGCAGGAAACTTTCCGGCAAAACATCAAACGCAATTTTTACGTCCGAGCGAAATTGAACCGCAATGCTCAATGCGCCATAGGCTTTTGAATTTGGCGGCGAAATCATTCTTTCGGCAACTTCGCGCTGAACCATTGTAACAATTTTGCTGATTGGCAATTTTTTTTCCAAAAGCTGCAACAAAATTTGCGTTGTTATGTAGTATGGTAAATTCGCAACGACTTTAAAATTTTTCGGCATTATTTCAGCTAAATTTACCTTTAAAATGTCACCTTGAATCAATTTAAAATTTTCATAACCTGCCAAAGTTTCTGCCAAAACTGCCGGCAATTTTTTATCAAGTTCAACTGCCGTGACATTTGCGCCGACTTCAAGCAGTCCTTGCGTCAAAGTTCCAATTCCGGGTCCAATTTCCAAAACATCTTCGCCTTCGATAATTTCAGCTGCGTCGCAAATTTTTTTTACTACTTCAGCGTTGATTAAAAAATTTTGTCCAAGTCTTTTTGATGCGCGAAGGTTGAAAGTTTTTAAAATATGTCGCGTTGCGGAAAAATTTGCTATTTGCGGATGTAACATTTGATAGCCTCCAAGATATTTTTTTGCCATTATATGCAAAAAAAAAAATTTTTTAAATACCAAAATTTTCCC
>CAJOPJ010000115.1 GCA_905236325.1 uncultured Selenomonadaceae bacterium | reverse complement strand
TACTTGCGACTAGGCCGGGCGATTCATAAGGCAGATCAATTCCTGTGACTTCACCTAAGCCGAACATTTTTGCATAAAAACCAAGCAAATCAACGCCGAGCCTGTTTCCCATTTCATAAAAATAAACATTGTCGGAATGTGCCATAGCAGATTTAAAATTCAACCAACCTAAAGCTTCGCCGCCGGCGTTGCCTTTCGGAATCAGCCAGTGCGTGCCGCTATCAAAAATTTGTTCGCCCGGCGTAACTTTGCCTGCCGCTAATGCAGCTGTACCTGTAACAATTTTGAAGGTAGAGCCGGGCGGATATTCGCCGGTGATAGTTTTGTTGTCCATTGGGTGGTAGGGATTTGTGTTTATTGCGTTCCAGTCTTTTTCAGAAATACCATGTGCAAATAAATTTGGATCGAAGGCGGGGCGACTAACCATTGCCAAAACTTCGCCGTTCTGAGGATTTAAAACTACAGCTGCGGCGGCGTTGGCGTGAATTTGTGCAAGCATTGTATCGACAGCCTGTTCAGCCGCCTCTTGCAGGTCTTTGTCGATTGTTAAAATTAAGTCGTAGCCTGGACGTGGTTCTTTTTTGCCTAAAATTTGCACCGGCTTACCTGCAACATCAACTTCAACTTGTTCACCGCCATTTTCGCCGCGCAGTTCGCGATCATAAATTTTTTCCAAGCCAAATTTACCAATCATATCGCCCGCACGATAGCCTTGATCTTTGCGACTTTCAAGTTCTTCGTCCGAAATTTCACTGACATAGCCGAAAGTATGTGCGCCTTCCTGCATTAAAATATAATTTCTAATCGGCTGAATTTCAATCACAACGCCGGGATATTCATTTTTTTGCTCCTCAATAATTGCAACCATTTCCTGCGAAATGTCGGTTTTTATTCTGATTGGATCGAAACCTATATGCGCGTCGATTTTTTTTTGAATTTCTTCGACAGGAATATTCAGCAACTTGGAAATTTTTTCAACAACTGCATGATTTGGTTCAGAAAGCGGCAAAAGTGATAATGCAAAGCCGGGTCGATTTGTAACTAAAAGTTGACCGTTCCTATCAAAAAAAGTTCCACGCGGCGCAACCGTTGGAATAATTCTGATTCTGTTGCCGTCGGCAAGGCGTGAATAATATTCGCCGTCATAAAGTTGCAGGTAGCTGACACGCGCAATCAAAATAAAAATTACCAGCGTTGCCAAAAAAGTCAGTGGCTTTAGTCGCCAGATATATTCATCGTCATTGGTGTTGTTTTGATTGATTAGCAATTTTAATTCCTCATTTCGGATATAAAAAAAGTAGTCAGCAGTCAGCAAAAAATGTAGCTGACCACTGACCACTTATTGCTTAAATTACACAGCTTCAGCAAGTTTTTTGCCAAGTTCTTCGCAGTCTTTAAGTACGTCATCTTCAGGTGAATTTTCAGCAATTACATTGCCGATAAAATTTGCGCCGGCAGCTTTTGTTCTGTCTGTCCAAGCTTCCATCCAAGCGCCGCCGCCCCAGCCATAGGAACCGAACAATGCAACAGGAATATCAGCAATTTTTTCTTCGGCTTCGGCAAAGAAAGGCTCGAAAGAATCTTCTTCCAAAACTTCATCGCCCATTGCAGGACAACCAAAAGCAAAGCCTGTGTAGTCGCTCATTTTGTCGGCAGAAAAATCATCAACTGGGAAAAGTTCAACTTCAACGCCAACAGCTTTAATGCCTTCGACAACAGAATTTGCCATTGATTCTGTATTACCTGTACCGCTCCAGTAAACTACTGCAATTTTGCTCATTTAAATCCCTCCAAAAATTTTTCTGCGTTATATTAACACAAGATTTTAATCTGTGCAATGCTTTTTAAGTTGCCGATTTTCACGGTCGGCTATTTTTTTTGCATATTGCCGAATCAATCTGAATCTGTACATTAAATTTTCGCGGCTGATTGAAAGTTTTTCAGCCAATTCAGCAACAGTGTTTTCAGGATTTTCAAGGCGTACTTGCATTGCGTCGGCTAAAATTTTTCGTAGTTTGATATTGCGAGCCTGCAAAAATTTAATATCGGCAATTTGCCTTTGCGCGGCATCAATTGTTTTATACAACGCTGCCGTTTCCATGTTGACTTGCCTTGTGACTTGAAGGCGAACTTCCTTGATGTTACGCGCAACTTCAAAACGCTCAACAGCTAAATCTGCGCCAATCATTCCCAAAAAATCACAAACTGAATCGCCTTCCTTGAAGTAAATAACAAAATTTTCTAATCGCAGATAAATGTTTGCATTGAAATCCAACTGCGACAAAATTTTTTGCACAAACTTTGCTTCAGATTCGACAGGCGTAAAAATTTCCAATCTATAGGCTTGAACTTCTGGTC
>CAJOPJ010000114.1 GCA_905236325.1 uncultured Selenomonadaceae bacterium | reverse complement strand
CATACCAATCAAGCCATCTTGAGTACTATAGCCGGCTCCAATAGCAAATGTTCCGGTTCGGCGTTCTTTAACTTCAATTTCCAAAATTATTGCGTTTGGTTCAACGCCGCTGTTCATCTTGACATTTACATCTTCAAAAAAGCCAAGATTGTAGACGCGTTCCATACTGCGCCTTGCCAATTTTGCGTTGAATGGCTCGCCGACTTTTTGTCGCATTTCGCGCAGGATTACATAATCTTTAGTTTTTTGATTGCCTTTGACTGAGTAACCTTCCAATACGCCTTCATTTATTTTTAAAGTCAGCACTCCGCTTTCTGAAATGTTCATATCGGCAATTTTCATTCTGATATAGCCGTCGGTGTGATATTTTTCCTGAATTGCTGTTATGTTGTCGTGCAAAGTTTTGTTGTTCAGAATTTGTCCGGTTTGAACAGTCAAAAGTTCCTGCAATTCCCTAACAGTATAGACAGTGCTACCGGTTATTTCTACTTTTTTCAGCACAGGATTTTGTATCATGTGGTAGGTTAATATAACTCCTTCCGGCACCTCCTGAATTGTTTGATAAGCTTCATAAAAATAACCTGTATCAATTATTGACTGCCTGTCGCGCATTGAAATATCAACGCTGAAGTCATCGCCGACTCTGGAAAGCACTGCTGCTTTTACTGTTGGCAAAACTGAATCTGTCGAGCCTTCAAAATTGACTTCAACAATTTGCTTGCCTTCATAGGGCTTTAAATGTTCGCGCATTGCTGAATCTGAATTAGGACGCGCAGGTTGATTTTCAGGTTGAGCCGACTGATTTTCAGGTTGAGTCGGCACAGTTTCAGTTGTAGTTTGAGTGTTCTGATTATCGACTGAATTTTCCTGCGTAACTACTTCGCTTGCCGGCGAAACCAGTGTTTTAGAATCTGAAAAGCCGAAAGCCATTGGCAAACTTAACAATGTAAGTATTGCCACAGCCAAACGCTTTTTCTTGAGTTTTCTGCGATATTTCAAAAATATTTCCTCCTTAATCAACTAAACACTTCTAATTTGAAATCTAGAAATTATATCTCATCTCAAGCCCAAAAATATAATCATTGCCTTCGCGTTCAAAGGTTGCGCCCCAGTTGTCATTAAAGTCATACTGCAAGCCATAGCGTTTTATTTGGTCGCCATTTATGCCTTGTGTGTAGCGAAGCATAATTTTATCAGTGATATATTTGCCGAGTGAAATATTAAATTCATTATCGCGGCGTGCGCCTTCAACATCTGAAAAATTGTTTTCAAAGGCAGAGCCACTGCCACGCGAAACTAAAAATTTATCCAAGCCGAAATTGCGCTTGATGGTATCTTCAATTTCGGAAAGGACGCTCATTTGCAAACCAAGTGCCAATGCGTCCTGCGCTGTAAAATTAGTTCTTCCTTGATCGTAGGCTTCGCGGAAAGTCAAAAGCTGCATAATTTCAGTTTGGCTCATTTCCGGATTGGAAGTAAGTTTAAACTCAATGGTGTCTTTGCCAATTGGTCCTTCGGCAAGCAGATAAATTTTAGTTCGCGTCAATTTAGTTTCTGCGGCGAAGTGAACTGTCGGCATAAAACTATCTTGCTGATTGAAATGAATTTCGCCTTCGCGAATGTCAAAAACAGTTTGCAAATAGGTAATAGTTCCGCCGCGTTTTACAGAAATAATACCGGAGGTTTTAGGATGACGCGTTGAGCGTTCAAAGTGCGCCGAACCGGTAAGATACATATCATAAAGCCTTGAACTGTAAAAATGAACTTTATCGCCAAGATTTAAATTTATATCAAGCAAAAGATGTGGAAGTTCGTCGTCGGAATCAGGAATTGAAGGCACGCTGAACAGGCAATTTTTTAAATCAATATTGCCGGAAAGTTTTGGCAAAGTCTTTGGCGGGATTTTTGGATCGCGCTGTCGGAATTTAAATTCAGTCAAAGCAAAATCAGCGTTCAATGGACCTGTGAAAAAGTCGCTGTCGATTGAAAGATTATCGGCTTTCAGATTGAAATTATAATCCTTTAAATCAAAATTGGCAAAATTAAAGCCGCCGTCTGCTGATAAGGTTCCGCCGCCAATGTTCATCGCACAATTTTCAATATCAAAGCGCGAACCTGAAAACAGCGTAGAAATATTTATATGTTCAATTAAGGACTTCATGCCTTTGATTTTGACAGTGCCGTCAGCCAAAGTTATTTTGCCGTTGATAACAGGATTTTGCGCTGCGCCTGTAATTTTTAAACTACCGCCCATAGTTCCGACAGCCCAAGCAACATAATCGCTAAGGTGCGGCAATAAAGATAAATCAGCTTCATCAAGCGAAACAGTTAAATTAAGTTGTTCAGCAGAACTTAGTCTTTGATTTTTACTGCGGACAGTGAAGGCTTGAATCGGCAAAACGCCTTCAGCAGCTAAGCGATATGTTTTATCGGCAATGGTGCGTTTCAATTCAAGATTTTTAATATCAAAAGCCCAGTTGTTGAAGGAAATATCCGCAATAAGGCTATCAAAAGTTGCGCCTTTGAAGTCGCCTTTCGCAGCAATATCAATATCGGCAGTTGGATTTGACATAAGACCTTGCACAGTGGCATTAACACTAAACAAACCATTAGCAAAATCTTTATCCAAACCGGCGCAGGCAGGAATAATAGCTAAATTTAAATTGTCCGAAGTCAAATTCAGATTGATAGGACCATTTATTTTTAAGTAGCCGCCGACTTTAAATATGCCTTCATTGCCTTGTAAGCCGTCAAGATTGCGCACAAAAATATTATCATTGATAAGCAATAAATCCAGATTGACATTGTGCAAGTCATAGCCGCCAATATAGCCTTGTGAAACCGAACCAATTAAATGACCTGCAGGTTTATCAAGCGTACCGCTAAAATCAGCGGTAGCATTTAATTTGCCTGTTACAATATCGCTTTCAATGCCAGAAATTGCAAGCAACGCAGGAATATCAGCGTCAGTCAGCGTGGCGTTAAGGCTGGTAAATCTGGTTTGTAAATTTGTTGAACCTGTCAAATTGAAAACGCCCTCGCCTTGCTTAAAAGTCACTTCCTCAAGTTGCAGATCATAGCCATTTAATTTTGCAGAGCCGCGAACATCTGTAAGTTCAACGCCATTTAATTTTAGTAAATCGGCAGATGTAACACCTGAAAAATAAGGCTCTTGAATAGTCCCCGACAAAACGCCTTCAAAATTTAAATCGCCTTCAATGGAATATTCGCGCGGAAAAATAGTTTGCAAGCGTTCAAGACTTAAATTACTGCCTTCGACAATAAAATTC
Organism: uncultured Selenomonadaceae bacterium; assembly: GCA_905236325.1. Classification (GTDB taxonomy): domain Bacteria; phylum Bacillota; class Negativicutes; order Selenomonadales; family Selenomonadaceae; genus Quinella. The sequence continues at coordinate 8,326 of CAJOPJ010000114.1, read as the reverse complement.
AGCTTGTTGGTTGCAGTGTCGAATGTGCCATTCAGCCGCGCGTCAGCCAGCGGCGCAAGTATTTCAAAATCTTGAAGTCTTAGCAGATTATCTTCAAAAAAATATTTGCCGCGAATGTTGCTGATTAAAAAGCCTTGATAACTGCCGCGCTTAAAATCAATTTCGCCGCTGACTTGTGGTTTATCTGCTGTGCCGGTGATTTTTACAACATTTGAAAGATTACCTGTTGCGGCAAGTTCCGGAAAAGCATAGGCAATAATATCTTCAAGGCGTGCATCGGTTGTCTGCAATTCAAGATTTATATTTTTTTCGCCGGTTAAGCCTATTGTGCCTTGCTTAACAGTCCAAACAATTTTTCCGCCGCGCTCAAGATCGAAAGTTTCAATATTCAAGTTTTCAAGACTGCCTTTTGCGGAAAGTTTTACTGAATCATAAGGCTGTTCAAAAATTTCGCCTTTATAACCGCCGCGCTTACTGCTGTCAACTGCAGAAATTTTTAAATCAATGTTGGGATTATTCAAATTTCCTTGAACTGAGCCGATTAAATCAGCCAAGCCGCCGACTGAAATATTTTCATCAAACTGCTCCAGCATAGACAAATCAATATGCGCCGCATAAAAATTCAAGTCTAAATTTCCATTATCAATTTCCAATTTTCCATTGGCTCCGACTGCGCCGTGACTTGACAAATTTGCTTTTAAATTGTCAATAGTCAAATCAGAATCAGCGAAGTGAAATGAACTTTCCAAAGCCGAAACTGAAAAATCTTGAACTTTGACATTTTCGGCAGAAACTTTGCCATAAGCCACCAATGTAGAACTGTCAGTCGAAGTGCCTTTAATTGCGACATCACCTGAACAAAAGCCGGTTAAATTTAAATCTAAGTCAGCAAAATTTTTCAGCTGAGCAGTGTTTAGATTTTCAGCTTGAATATGCGCACTGTAACTTAAGTCTGAAATTTTTATAACGCCTTCGCCGGTGATTTTGCCGCCGAAAGTTGTAGCGTTCAAGTCCGAAAGAAAAATTTCATCGCCATTGTAGCGAACTTTGGTTTCAACATTTTGCAGTTGATAATTTTCATAAGCCAAATAGTCGGAACTTATTAAGCCTTCAACTTGAGGATTTTTTACAGTACCTGAAATGTGCGCATTAAATTTCGCCGCGCCTTCAATTCCAAGATTTTGAATAATTGCACTCGGCGCAAAACTTTCAGATTTAGCATTTACATCAAAAAAAACTTCATCGGTATCGAGATAGACAGTGCCTGAACAATAAGCCTGCTGAGAATTTGCAGTTGCGCTGGCATAAAAAACAACTTCGCTGTTATTAAAAGTCGCCGAGCCGCTTATATCCTCAATTTTGGTATCTTCAATTTTAACTGCACAATCAGCAACATCAGCCGCGCCAAAATATTTTAAAATTTCATCATTGCGCTGAATATGCAAGCCAACATTTTTGACTTCACCATTTATTATTTCAAAGTTTTCCGGCAATGTATTTTCCGGCAAAAAATCCAAAACTTCATCAAGATTTACTGTGTCAATTCGCGCATGAATATTTTGATTTTCAATGCCGACAGTTCCCGAAGCTTCAATTTGACTGCCTAAAGCCTTAGCGCTGACTTTGGTATCAATGGCGTTTAAATCAGCACAATCAAGTTCAGCAGAAATATCTTCAACTTCAACTTTGTTGCCGTCAAATTGCACATTCAGCGACGCATTTTGTATATTTATTTTTGCACCAAAAGTCGATTCACCTTCGGTTTCAAGTTCAATATCATTAAAGTTCCAAGAATCATCATCGCGCTTTTGAATATTAACATTTGCGCCGTCAATATTGATTTCACTGATTGCGCCGGCAGGGTCTTCTGTCAACAAAAGCAATTTAAAATTTACCTCAGCATTATCAACCTGCGCGATTGATTGATTATTTTTGTCAAAAACTTCAACATCATGGAGGATAAGCGCACTGCTTTGAAGTGCAGAAAATTTCAATTCGCGAACATCTACCTTGCCAATTTTTACCTGCGTACCAATTTTTTTTGTAGCTTGTTCTTCAACAGTCGTTACGGCTTTTTGTAAAAGTTCTGCTTGCTGTGAATTGACATAAGCACCGCCACCGATTGCTGTTGCCAAAAGCGTAGCACTTAATGCCTTCAAAATTTTATTCAAAGCGCATTTCCACCTTTCCAATTCGACTGCAAATTTTAACAGATTTTTTGCACTTCGTAAATAAAAAAGTTAGCCAGCAAATTTACTAACTAACTTATAATATTATAAACTGCCAATCTGAAAATCTTCTAATCTACCTGACTGAAATTGTCAAAATGTTATAACTGATTGATTGTAAATTTAAATCAGCGTTGGTATTGGCTTGAATTTGCTGAAAAAGCGTTTGAGGACTGCCGCTGTATCCGACAGTAAAAACAGCCTTGCCGCCTTCATAGCTTGAAAGATTGCAACTTTTTACGCCGCGAACTTGCCCAATAGCAGATTGAACCATATTGATTTTTTGGAACGACGCGGCATAAACAACAACTTCAACATTTTGCTGATTTGTATAAAGCCCTGTAAGTTGTTCAACAAAATATTCGCCCATAAGTTGCCCGGCTTTTGCAAGAGCTTTTTTTGCCGCAACAGCTTGCGAATTATCCATACCGGAACCAAGTTTACCGTCCGCGGCAATAATCTGCCCTGTGCGAACAATGAACATTTTAGCCTCAACTCTGGCACGCGCCGACATAATATTTGAAGCGCGATTTCCCGGCAACCACTGCGCAGCATCGCCAAGTCCGTCGCTAAATGCTTCGCCGACAATCATAATATCAACGCCGAGCTTTTGCGCCGCCGCAGTCATTTCTGACGCAGTCATACGCATTGGATTGGAAAAATTCAACCTTGAACCAACTTCGGTAACTTGTGAAAAACCTGCTTGAATTAAAGCTTGAACAATGGCAGTTTCTCCGGCAGGATCGGGAATTCTGCTTTGAATGTGCGTTTCGGGAACATAAACAGCAATTTTTGGATTGCGCAGTTGTGTATTGATAATACCAAGTCTTGTAAGTTCGCTCATCAACTTGGAGTTTGGATTATCATCAACCTCGGCATTGATTGTAACTTGCCAAATTCCGCCGACTTGTTGTCTGTTGGTTATTCTGTAGTCAGTAACAAAACCGCGCGATTGCGTGTAAATTTGGTCTTGAATGACAGTATTTTTTTCAACCAGCGTTGAAGAATCAATCAAAACGCCCAAAGTATTTTCAACTGCGCGGCGCAATGCGTCATTTTCAGCTTCAGCGGCTGTTGCTCCTTCGCCGGTAACAGTGACGCTTTTTGCCAGAGCGGAAGTTGTAACTAATAACAACGCCAAACAAATAAATATTGAAAAAAATTTTTTCATATCTATCACCCATTTCTTTGTTCGCGTTTAACAATCAAATCTTTACGCAAGGCTTGCGCTTTATCGACTTTGCAAACAGCGTATTCAGGATAAACCTCAACAATCTTGCCTTTAGTAACTTTTTCATCACGCGTGCCAACAATTCTGCCATTTATAATAATAGGCGGTCCTTCGCGGAAAATTTCCATTTTGTCGCCAACACGCAAACCGGAATCAGAACCTTGATCTATATAAGCCAAGTTGCCGCTAATTTCGACTACACGCGCTGCAAATGGATTTAGATTTTGCAGTTCCACAAGAAAACTTTCAGCTGCTTTTCTTGCCGCAGAATGTAAGGCTTGTTCATAACTTTGCGCACTGTCGCTACCTCTGAAAGTATTTGCAAATAAAATTTCGCCGGTTTCATTATCAACAAAACGCGCATCAAATTCAACAATACCTCTGTGCGGATTTACCATATCAGTTGCGTTGCTGCGTTTACCAAATAAACCAAGCACGCCGTCAATGACATTTCTTGTGGTGTTCGGTTCAATTGCCGCCATAGTAACTTTGCCAACTATTGTGTAATTTGCACCGGTCAAATTTCCAAATTCAACAGCAGTGTTGCCTGAAAGGTTATCAAACCCCATACGCTGGAGGACTGCTTGCATTTGCGTATTTTCCACAACTGTAAATTGTCTGCTACTGTGAATAACATTGATAAGTTGTTCAGTTAAAATTGCACCGACTTCGTACTGTTCATAAGTCGCAATACCTTCAAATGGCGTTACAGCCACAGTTTTTTTTGCAGCTTCAGTTTGAATTGCCGAACAAAAAATAATCAGAGTCAAAATCAGCGCAACTGAAAATTTTTTCATAGAAAAACACCCCTTAGTTAAAATTTTTTTTAGCATATCACAAGCAATTTAAATTTTCAAACAATTTGCCACATTGTAATGAAAATTTAATAAAAAAAATAACACCGGACATTAGTATTTAATATCCGGCGACTAAAAGCTATTTGCGTTTTGAAAAATAAATTCCTGCGACAATCACAACGCAGACAACCACAAAAATAATGCTTGCCGTGTGACCGATTTCTAACAGATATTTCCAACTTTCGCCAAAAAACATTCCGGCGTACAAAATTAAAGCAGTCCAAGGCAAACTTCCTGCGAAAGTGTAAAATAAAAATGCCTTCCAATTAACGCGCGCAAAACCTGCCGGCAATGAAATAAATGTTCGCACAACAGGCAACATTCTGCTAAAAAAAACTGCGCGTATGCCATATTTATCAAACCAGCGTTGCGCTAAATCAACATGTGATTTTTTTATCAAGAAATATTTGCCGTACTTATCGACAAACTTTCTGCCGCCACGACTGCCAACTAAATATGCAAAAATACTTCCCACCATACCGCCGACCATTCCTGCAATCAATGCGCCTGTGAAAGTCATTCGCTCCGCAAAAATCAAATATCCCGAAAAGCCTAAAATCAGTTCACTTGGAATTGGTATGCAAGCATTTTCCATTGCCATCAAAACCGCAACAGCAAAATAACCATAACTGTCAATAAAACTTAAAAAACTTTGCGATATTTGCTCCAATGTTTAATTCTCCATTCTTAATTTTCAATTTTTAACTTTCAATTACTTAATCACCATGACAGGAATTTTTGATTCCTCGACGACTTTTTGACTGACAGAGCCAAGAATTGCGCCTTTCAAAAGACCAAGACCACGACTTCCCATAATAATCATATCAGACTTCTCAGCCTCAGCAACTTTCAAAATTGCCTTCGGTATTGAACCTGTTTCAACATGCTTTTGCGCCTCAAGGTCTTCAGGAAGTTTTGACCAAATCCTGTCAAAAACCAAATGACTTGGAATATCTTTATTGATGTCGCTGGAAACATAAACAAAATCCATTTTTGCCTTGCACTGCGACGCAAGATAAATTGCTTCGTCCACAGCCTTACAACCATTAACCGAACCGTCCACAGGTACTAAAATTTTTTTTATTGTCGCCATTTCTATTACCTCCTGATAATTTTTTTTATTATATTCAACCTTGCAGAATTTGTCTAATGTTTAACTAAAAAAACCTCAACCGAAGTCGAGGTAATTTTTGTTAAATATTATTTTTTATCCCAGTTTTCAGGAAGTTCTTGCAAAAATGCAAAGCTGTGGCAGTCAGCACAAATTGCGCGTTGTGGATCATGCATTGTGTGGCAGTCAGAGCATTTTATATCTTGCATTGTGCCAAGATGTGAATTGTGGGGATTAGCTTCTGCGTAATTTGTTTTTGAAGTGATTTCATCAAAGTTGTCGTGGCACTTGACGCACATTTCATTTGGAAAAGCGCGTTTGTATGGCGGATCGTCAAAGTCGTCAGTAACGTACCAAACAGTTTCTTGAATTTTATCATCAAGTCCATTTTCGTGACAGTCGATACAATCTATATTTGCGCGTGCATGCGTATGCGAAAGCAAATTGCTGTCATGATAATTATCAACATAAGGTTTCATGACATGGCAAGGCGAACAGGCTAAGTCAGGATGCCTTTCAGCCGCCGCCATTGCAAAATTACCAACCACCGCGCAAACAAAAATTAACGCCAGCAAGTACAACGGCTTTTTCTTGAAAAATTCATACGCTTGTTTAATTTTTTGCATGGTGTTCACCGCCTTTACACAGTTTCAGCTGCTGCATTTTTGCCGGCGAAGTAGCCGAAAGTCTGCGCCCTGCCGTGACTGTTGCCGGGAATCGCAGTTGGATAATCATTGCCGAAGAAACAGCCTGAATTGTTGCCGGCGGCATAAAGTCCAGGAATAACATTTTTGTCTTTGTCGAGAACTTGCATTTTGTCATTGATTTGCAGACCACCAAGTGTAACCAACATTGAAGTGCCGAGTTTCGCCGCATAGAATGGAGCTTGCTCAATAGTTGTCATAAACAAAGGCTTTTTATAAAAATCTTCATCGACTTTCTTGCGTGCAAGTTCATTGTAGCGTTCAATGGTTTTTTTCAGCGTATCGGCAGGAAGTTCAGTAACTTGCGCCAGTTCCTCAATAGTATTTGCCTGCTTAACCAAGCCGTCTTGAATATAGCGCTCAATATCTGCAGGATTGTGATGATACATCATTTCTTTACAAGCAGTTTGTTTAAATGAAGGAGCTTCAGTCGGCCATTTAGCGTCCCAAATTGTCCAGCGGAATTGTCCAGGCTGTTGACGTACTTGGTTTGAAATGTAGCCGAAAGTCAAATCTTCATTGCTAAAGCGTTCGCCTTTAGCATTAACAGCAAGCCAAGGTTGGCGTACCAATGCGTCAGGATTTTCGCGTGGATTATCCACAAATGCTTTATCAAAATACATTGCGGTATGAGGCCATTCATCAATAGCCGCGCCAATCCAAACGCCCATCTTTTGACCGTCGCCTGTATTGTCTGTTCCTGGATATGAAATTTTGCTGATTGAACTTGAAGTTGGAATGTAATAAGCCAGCATTTCAGGATCATGACCATAATCGCCGGCGCACATAATAACAGCTTTTGATGCGTTGAACTGAATATATTTGCCGCTTTCATCTTTAGCAATAACGCCTGTAACTCTGCCTTGATTGTCTTTGCGGACAAGCTGAACTGCAGGTGTTTTGTAGCGAATATCTGCGCCGAGATTTTCGGCTGTCGAAAGTAAAGTGTAGCCCATTGCAACTGTAGGATCGCCGCCGTACAAGCCTTTAGGCATTTTTTCAGCAGCACCTGCAGGCGGATCTAAAACAAATGTCAAACTTGGGAAAGTCGGTAAAGTTGACGCAGGAGCGACCAGTTCATCTTTAGTCCAAATGTGCTTAACTGTGCAACCTGCCTTCTGTGCCAAATCCAAAAGCCAGTCATTAACCATACCACTTTGACGCGTAAAAACTTCAACAACGCGCTGATCGTTGCGGTAAGAACCATAACGCATAAATTCAGTTGTAACTTGATCAACATCAATAGCTGTGCCATTATCGCGTTGAACTTTAGCATTAATTGCGCCATAGTCATAGCTACGGAAGTTTACGCTCTGCGTCTTTTCAATCACAACGACTTTTGCGCCTTCTTGCATAGCCGAAATAGCCGCGCAAAGTCCCGACATACCTGCGCCGACAACAACAATTTCTGTATCGACTGTGCTTGAAATGTCAGTAATTGGCGCGGGCGGTTTTAAAAAATCAGGCTCAGACGCTACGCCTCCACTGCTACTTGGGGGACCACCACGCTTTTCGTCAGCCATGTGTTCGCGTCCATGTCCGCAACCTGCAGTCAATCCTGCGCCCATAACTCCTGCTAAAGTAAGCATTCCGCCTTTCAAAAAGTTGCGGCGTGAAAATCCATTTTTGTTCATAAAATTCCCCTCCTGTGAAAAAATCACTACTTTAACAGGATTATTATTACACATAAATTTTCAAAGTCCTTTTTGTAAAAATTTTTTACTTTACAAACTGAAAAAATCAGCAAAGACGGTGGCACCGAAGTATCTCAAAACAATCGGCTAGATGGCGATCAAGCCACTTAGAAGCAGGAATTGACAGCAAATACGCGCCGGAAATCACAACAGGTAAAGGCAATGACACAGTGTTGGCAGCGTCGAACGCAACAGTCAATCTGCAAAAAAATACAGCAATGACAGTCGGAGCACTTGGTGGGGCGACGATAAAAATCAACAATTACGACAACAGCGGCGGCGCGATAAATTACACAAGCAGTGAAAATTCAGCTGCGAATGGTAAAATTGATTTTGGCAAGACAAATTCAGCATATACGCAGGTGAAATTGGTTAATTCGAACGGCGGCGAAGTTAATTTAGCTTTTACAGGCGGCGAAGGCACAAATTCAATTTTAGGTTTGAATGAATATTCAGAACAGACTGAAGAATTTGCAGATGTAATCGTAACTGAAGATATTT
>CAJOPJ010000113.1 GCA_905236325.1 uncultured Selenomonadaceae bacterium | reverse complement strand
ATTTGAACAGCCAATGCAAGCCGCGCCGGATTGAATTGGATAACTCAAACCTTGCCACCAACGCAGATTACCGCAAGAATTGTAAGTTTCCGGACCGCGACAACCAAGTTTGTATAAACACCAGCCGGCTTTTGCTCCGGCGTCGTCATAATTTTCAGCAAACATACCTGCGTCAAAGAAAGGACGGCGATAGCAAGTATCGTGAATCCTGTTGCCATAAAATTGTTTAGGTCTGCCGTCGCCGTCAAGCGGAGGAATTGTTCCAAAAAGCGCAACATGCATAACAACGCCTGTCATAACTTCAGGAATTGGTGGGCAACCTGGAACATTAACAACAGGCTTGCCGCCTACAAACATTCCGATACCTGCCGAGTTTGTTGGATTTGGTTTAGCAGCTTGAATACCGCCATAAGCCGCACAACTACCATATGCAATAATTGCCGCCGCACCTTTAGCAGCTTTTTCCAGCAAGTGCATGAATGTATGACCGCCAGACATGCAATAAACGCCGCTTTCTTTAGTTGCAACTGCGCCTTCAACTGCCAAAATATATTGACCGTTGTATTTTTGAATTGTTTCGTCCAAATGCGCTTCAAAAGGCGCACCGCAAGCTGCGCTAAGCAAATGATCGTACTCCAACGCAATTTGGCTCAGCACCAAATCAGATGCAAGCGGCGCGGCTGAGCGTATGAATGATTCATCGCAACCTGTACATTCATGACCGTGAATCCAGATGACTACCGGCAACGGAGTTGTTTCCGCTGCCTCAACTACTTTTGACAGCATATCTGTAGATAATCCCATAAGCGAAGTAAGCGCGACACAGCCTTTTAAAAAACTGCGGCGACTCAATCCTCTTTTCAGATACGCTTCTAATAATGTGTCTCTCTTTTCCACTTTCGACCCTCCCAAAAAAATAACTTTACAATACCGCAAAAAAATTTTCGCCAAAGCTGTTTTTTTTCCTGCCAAAGCAAAAAAATTCCCGCCAAATTATAATTCAGCAGGATTTTTTTCAAGTGACAAAAATTGCATTGTTTAAAATTTTTTTACATTTTTTCTGAATGACTTGCAAAGGCGTTATGGCTGTGTATTGATTCAAAATTTTCGCACTCAACTTCAAAGGCCGAAAGATTTTTCAGCGTGCGAATTGCAAGCACTTCGTCGCGCAAAATATCTTCCACAAATTTTGGATTTTTATAAGCCGCCTCTGTAACAAATTTTTCATCTTCGCGCTTTAGGATTGGATAGATTTTGCTTGAAGCTTGCGCCTCAATAAGTTCAACAAGGCTTTTTATATTGAAGTCGGAAATTTTATCAGCGTCTGCAAAGAATAAATTCACGCGGCAAATTGAGCGTTGATTGTGTGCGCCAAAGTCGGAAATTTCTTTGCTGCAAGGACACAGCGAAGTGAAAGGTACTTCCAACTTTAGCGACAAATTCAGCGCGTTTGCAAGTTCGGCGCAAATTTGAACATCAATATCAAGCAGTGATTCTTTGTCGCTGACAGGCGCGGATTTTTTGATAAAAAATTTAAAGCCAAAATCCAATGCGGCAAAATCTGTTTCAAGTTTAGTCTGCGTGTACTGCAAGATTTTTTTTATTTTCAACACATTTAGCGGCGTTGAAATATTTTCAGTCAAAATTTCCATCAATCGACTCATGTGCGTGCCGCGAATTTTTTCTGAAAGCGCGACAGTGAATTTTATTTTTGACAGAACTTGTTGAACTTCGTCGCCGTCCGAAATAAAAATTGGCAGATAAACGCCTGTTACGCCTGTTTGTTGAATTTTAATTTGTCTTGTGTCTTTTTGATTTTGAACATCAATCATTTTTTGCCTCTTCCAAAATAAATTTTCAGTTATTATACAAAATTTTTTAATTGACTGCACTAAAAATTTTTTTAATCAGCTAAAAAGCCATATAAATAAATAAAATTTAGCAGAATTATATCAATAAATATTTTTTTGCTTGATATTTTGCAAAAAAAAACAGAGCCGCCAATTTTTTCAATCGGTGGCTAATTTTTGTTATTCAATGTCAAAAATTTTAAAATCGCCGGCGGAATTTACAGCGTCGATAATTTTTTTGTCGCTGACTTCGCTTGATATAAAAATTTCAATGCAATTTTTTTCTGTATTGAAAGTTGCGTCGGAAACATTTTTAAGTTTTTTCAGTGCGTAAATAATTTTGTCCATTTCGTGCGATTTAGCGACTACTTTTAAAATTTTTTTCTGCATAAAAATTTATTTGATTCTCCTTACAAAGTAAACATAAGCAACGCAAAAAATTGCCGCAATAAAATAAGCAACAATCCATGGCAAATTAATTCCGATTCTTGCGTGCAAAATGTAGCTGGAAGTTATGTACATATAAAAAGTTCCAGGTATTAGAGCCATCCAATAAGGCATTTTATTTTTAATCATGTAAACCGAAATCATTGCGAAGGCAAAAGCTACTGTAGTTTCATTCGCCCAAGCAAAATATCGCCACAAAATTGCAAAACCTTGAGCGTCAGTCTTTGCGAAGAAAAGTATTCCTGCGACAACTGAAAAAATTATCAACGCCAATATTAAAATATTTTTTTTCTGACGCTGATTTATATTTAAATTTTCTGCAATGATTAAGCGCAGGCTTCTTAAAGCAGTATCGCCTGAAGTAATTCCCAAAATAATTACGCTGACAACAGCAATAATTCCTCCGACACTTCCCAGTAAATCTTTTGCAACGACACCGACAATTAAAACTGCGGCTTTTTGAATATCTTCCGCACTTGCAATTCCTAAATTTAAAACGCCCATTGTTCCTGCTGCCCAAACCATTGCAATAAATCCTTCAGCAATCATCGAGTTGTAAAAAATTGTTCTGCCGTGATTTTCCTCTGCCACAGTTCTGGAAATTATTGTTGCTTGCGTCGCATGAAAACCTGAAGCAATTCCGCAGGTAATTGTCACAAAAAATATCGGAATAAAATTTTCACCGAAAGGATGGGATTTGAAAAGTGAAGTTTCCCAAATTTCAGTTAAAGGATAGTCATGAAGAAAAATTCCAAAAAAAATTCCAACCGCTGACAAAAGTAAAATAGCTCCGAAAATCGGATAAACTTTTCCGATAATTTTATCAATCGGCAACAATGTGGCAAGCAGATAATACGCAAAAATTACTCCATAAACCACCATCAATGTTGAATTTAAACTTGATACGTCAACTTGCAAAATTTGCGAAACAAATAAGTCGCCGGGCGTGTAAATAAAAACTGTTCCAAGTAAAAATAATAACAGACAAACAAAAATGTTGTAGAATAAATAAGTTTTGTTTCCTAAAAATCTTTTAATCAAAAAAGGCATTTGTTCACCATTATTTCTTACTGAAATCATTCCGCACATATAATCGTGAACTGCGCCGCCAAGTACGCAACCAATCGGTATTGTTAAAAATGCAATCGGACCGAACAAAATTCCTTGAATCGGACCGAGTACAGGTCCTGTGCCCGCAATGTTCAACAGTTCGATAAGCGCAGCTTTCCACTTTGAAATCGGAACAAAATCCACATCATCGCGCAATCTGACTGCCGGAGGTTTTGCACCGGTTGGATTGATAATTTTTTCGCAAAATGCGCCATAAATTGCGCCGCCGACAAGCAAAATTACTAAGCCGGTTAAAAATGTTATCAAAATATAAGACCTCCTTAAAATAAATTCAGCTGAAATTTTCTAACTTTATAACAAATTTGTCAATAAAATTTTGAATGAGTTATCAAAAATTATATTATGTAAATAAATTTTGTAGAACTTGAAAGTTTGCCGCCTTCAACAACATTGAAGGTTATTTGAAAATTTGTGACGAAATTTTAACTTGCGATGATAATTTTTAAGGCGGAGGAGGACAAGTTATGAAAAATTTTACAATCGCGGATAAAAATATTTTTTTAGTCGAAAGTTCAGAAAAAAATTCGCCGCTGGTAATTTTGCATACTTACGCTACCGAAGGCGAACAGGTTTTCAATTTGACAAAAAATTTGACTGACAAAAATTTTTCATTCGCGGCGATTAGCAATTTGAATTGGAATGATGAAATGTCGCCTTGGGCAATTCCGCCGATAGCTAAAAATGACACGCCTTGCACAGGCGGCGCGGATAAATATCTTGCGACTTTGACTGAAAAAATTTTGCCGGAAATTTTAAAGCAAATTCAACCTAAATATCTTGCGTTGGCAGGATATTCTTTAGCAGGACTTTTCGCAGTTTATTCAGCTTACAAAACAAAATTTTTTTTGCGAATTGCAAGTGCCTCAGGTTCATTTTGGTTTCCAAATTTTGTGAAATTTACGCAGGAAAATAATTTGCAAATTCAGCCGGAAAAAATTTATTTTTCGCTCGGCGACAAGGAGTCTAAAACTAAAAACAAAATTCTGCAACCTGTTGAAGAAAACACAGTCGCGCTGAAAAATTTTTATGCCGAACTTGGAATTGAAACTACATTTGAACTTAATTTTGGAAATCACTTTCAAGACGGCGCATTGCGTATGGCTAAAGGCATTGCTTGGATTTTGAATTGAAAGGTTGATTTTTATGAACGAAATTTTTATGCGTGAGGCTTTAAGAATTGCGCGTAATGCTGAAGGCAGAACTTCACCAAATCCGCTGGTCGGTTGCGTCATAGTTCGCGAAGGAAAAATTGTTGCTGAAGGTTGGCATAGAAAGGCAGGAACGCCGCACGCCGAAGTTCACGCGTTGAATATGGCAGGCGATTTAGCTAAAGGCGCGACGCTTTATGTGACTTTGGAGCCTTGTTCGCATTTTGGAAGAACGCCGCCATGTGCAAATAAAATTGTCGAATCCGGAGTTGCAAAAGTTGTCGTGGCAATGAAAGATCCAAATCCAAAAGTTGCAGGGCGCGGAATTGAAATTTTAAAATCTGCAGGAATTGAAGTTAAAGTCGGCGTTTTGGAAGATGACGCTAAAAAATTGAATGAAGTTTTCTTGAAGTGGATTACAAAAAAAATGCCGTTCGTAACGGCAAAATTTGCTTGCAGTTTGGACGGCAAAATTGCAACTTCAACAGGCAAGTCGCAGTGGATTAGTTGCGCTGAGTCAAGAAATTTTTCGCACAAACTGCGCGATATCAATGACGCAATTATGGTTGGCGTTGGAACTGTTTTAGCTGACAATCCAAGCTTGACAACGCGCATTGAAGGCGGAAAAAATCCTGTGCGCGTAATTGTTGACAGTTTAGCCAAAACGCCACTGAATTTTAATGTTGTCAGCGACAATTTAGCAAAAACAATTTTCGCAGTGACTGAAAATGCGCCGACTGAAAAAATTAACGCGCTAAAAAATTCAGGTTGTGAAATTTTAATTTGCGGAAAAAATCAAGTTGATTTAAAAATTTTAATGCAAAAATTAGCTGAAATGGAAATTACTTCAGTTCTTGTTGAAGGCGGCGGAATTTTGCATTTTTCAATGCTGCAAAACAAATTGGTTGATAAAATTTTTACATTTATTGCGCCGAAAATTATTGGCGGCGAAAATGCAAAAACTGCAGTTGAAGGCGCAGGTTTTGCTAATTTGCAAGATGCAGTTCAGCTAAAAAATATTTCAACTGAAAAAATTGGCGACGATATTTTAATTTGCGGCTATATTTAAAATTTATTTAAGCAAATCAGGTCGGCGAAGTTTTGTAATTTCAAGTGCTTTTTCGCGCCGCCATTTTTCAATTTCTGCATGGTTGCCATTTAGCAAAACTTCAGGCACAGTTTTACCTTCAAAATTGCGTGGTCTTGTGTATTGAGGAAAACCTAAAATGCCGTCAAAAAATGAATCGGTGTGTGCAGAATCTTCAGAACCTAAAACGCCGGGGAGCATTCTTGCAACAGCGTCAATCATAACCATTGCAGGCAATTCGCCGCCTGTCAAAACAAAATCGCCGATTGAAACAATTTCGTTCGCCAAGTCATAAATTCGCGCGTCAAAACCTTCATAATGTCCGCAAATAAAAATCAGCCTGTCGAAAGTAGCAAAATCCTTTGCCATTTGCTGATTAAAAACTTTGCCGGCAGGGTCGGTGATAATAATTTTGCGCGTCAAATTTTCATTGCGACTTAAAACATTTCGCACGGCACGATACATTGGTTCAGGTTTTAAAACCATACCACTTCCGCCGCCGAAAGGCGAATCATCAACCTGCCTGTGCTTATCAAATGCAAAATCGCGCAGTTGAGTAAAATTTATCTGCAAAATTTTATTGTCGATTGCGCGTTTTATTATGCTGTCTGAAAATGGCGAATTAAACATTTCAGGAAACAAAGTTACAACATCAATTAGCATCTGCACGCCTCACAATCGCAAGCGCACTGCCAACTGAGCGTTCTGCGCCGTCGGAAGGACTGTTTACAATTTGTCCTTTGACAATCAATTCAGTTGAACCGCCGCCATCAAGATTTATTGCATCAACTGCGCCGAATTTATTCAGCAAAATATTTGCCCATTCTTGTAAAGTACAACCTTGACTGTGCGCTTGTCTGCCGTCAACAACTGCAAAAATATAATCGCCGTACTGAGTAACGCCAACAGCACTTCTTGGCGCACGACCAATTTTTATATCTGCAGGAAAATTTTCAGCTTCCGCCGTGACTAAAATTTGTCCATTTGCAACAAGTCTGGGTCCTGCGCCTAAAATATTTGGAACTGAATTAAAATCTGCATCGTCGGAAATAATTTCCTGCGTAATTGTAATGGAGTCGCCAATTTGTGCATTTGCAAAAAATTCTGCCGCCGCGCCGTGTGCTGAAATGATTTGCGCGTTTTTCAAAATAAAATTGTTGCCCTTGCCGCGAAAAATATTTGTAATAATTCCGCCTTGAACTTCAATTTCCACACCAAAATTATTTGTACCTGTCGCTGCGCCGAATCGTTCATTATAAACAATAATTCTATCTTCGCCGCGTTCAGTATTTATGCCATTGATAAAAAATTCCGCGCCATTGTAAAGAATTTTGCCTTCATAACGCACGCGTCCAAAAATCACCTTGCCTTCCGAATCAATGCCGATAGCACTGCGATTAAAATAATCATTCGACACAATCAAGCCATCAATTTTTGTCAAACCAAACAAATAGCCGTGCCAATCAAAATATCCTGCGTTAATCATTGCAATGTTTGATTGAGTTTGCGACATTTGCGAAACTGTCGCAATGCCTTGAATTTGATTTCTGGCAAGCACAGGACGCAAATTATATTGTTCATGTGCGGCAATTATTGCAAATGCTTGAACATCATTTTCATTATAGACAATAAATTCCAAGCCTTCGCCTTCAACTACAGCAGGCTTATTTTCTTGTTGAAATTCAGTATGTTGAAGTTCAGTTTGTTGAACTTCCGGCGGCAAAATATTTTCAGAAAAAGGCTGTTCAACAATCGGAGCATTTTTAATAAAATCTTGTTCATTGATTTCTTCAGTGCTTGAATTGAGTTCTTCAGCATAAACGCTAGGCGCAAAAATCAAAATCCCCAACGCAATAAATAAAACTTTCCACCTTACCACCTTGTAACTTTCCACCTTTCAAATTTTTTCAAGCGGCGCGGCATTTGCGCTTAAAATTTTTTGTCCAAATTCAGGATTTGCAAAAACAATTGTGATGTGTTCGCCGTCCAAGTCCATAATTGTACCAACGCCCCACTTTTTGTGACGCGCCCTGTCGCCAATTTGCCAATCAGTTTTAGCTTTTGGTGTTTTAACTTCCTTGACTTTTGCCGGTTGACTTGCAGTCGGCGCGGAATAATTTTTTTGCCTGTAGGGATTTTTTGGTGCAGTCGGTTTTGGCTGTTCAATATTTTTTTTGCGACCTGTAAAACCGTCCGCGCAGTTAATATCAATTTCGGCAATAAAACGCGACGGTATCGGGTATGAAGACTTTCCAAAAGTCTTGCGTGAATTTGTGTAAGTCAAATACAAAATTTTTTCGGCGCGTGTCATTGCAACATAACAAGCGCGGCGTTCTTCTTCAATCGACTCTTGAGAATTCATTGAAATGTAGTGCGGAAGTAAGCCTTCCTCAACGCCGGTAACAAAAACCACAGGAAATTCAAGACCTTTTGAAGCGTGAATTGTCATAAGTGACACGCGCGAGGAATCTTTATCTTCAGTTTCATCAACATCGGTAATCAACGCAATGTTATTTAAAAATTCCTCCAAAGTTGCGTTTTGATTATTTTCGGCAAATTCCTGTGCGCTATTGACAAATTCACTCAAGTTTTCAAGGCGTGAAAGATTTTCAAATCGCTTGCTTGCGTCTTCATCATTTTCCAGCGCAAATTTATAGCCGGAAACCTCAAGCACTTGATTTATAAAATCTTTCAGCGACAAATTTTTTTCCAACATATTCAAACTGATAATCTTTGCCGCAAAATCGCGCATTGCCTGTTTAATTTTGTTTGATATGTCTTCAATTTGATTCAACAGCTCAGGTTTAGAAATAATTTCTAATGCAGAAAAACCACTCTGTTCAGAAAAATCAATCAGTCGCTTTAAATTTGTTTGTCCAATTCCGCGTTTTGGAACATTGATAATCCTTTGCAAGCTGATATTGTCGCGCGGATTATAAATCAGCCGAAGATATGCAACAATATCTTTAATTTCTTTGCGATCATAAAATCTAAGTCCGCCAATAATCACGTGCGGAATATTTTTTTGAGAAAGCCGCGCCTCCAAAATTCTGGATTGGGCGTTCACGCGATACAAAATTGCAATGTCTTTGTATTGAAAATTTCTGCCCAAGACAAGCTGATTTATTGCCATTGTCAGAAAATCTGCTTCGTCGCCGTCGGTTTCAAATGCCAAGATATGAACTTTTTCGCCGGTTGGATTTTTTGTCCAAAGCGTCTTTTCTTTGCGAACCATATTATGTCCAATGACTGAATTTGCCGCAATTAAAATCTGTTTTGTCGAACGATAATTTTGCTCAAGTTTGATAGTTTTTGTATTGCGATAGTCTTTTTCAAAATTCAAAATATTGTTCATATCCGCGCCGCGCCAGCCATAAATTGATTGATCTGCGTCGCCGACCACGCAAATATTTTTATATTTCGCAGCCAAAATTTTTGTAAGTTCATACTGCGCCAAATTTGTATCTTGATATTCATCAACCAAAATGTATTGAAATTTTTCTTGATATTTTTCGCGAACTTCAGCATTTTTTTTCAGCAGTTTCACCATGACAAAAATTAAATCATCAAAATCCAGCGCGTTATTTTCAATCAGCTTTTTTTGATAAAGTTCGTAAATCGCCGCAACCTGCTTGTCATAGTCATTTTGAGATTTTTCAACAAATTCTTTGTATTTTGCAACAGTCATCAATTTATTTTTAGCGTCCGAAATTTTATTTTGCGCACTGCTAAATCTGTCGTGTGCAAGTCCAAGTTTCTTGATACAATCGCTGATTAAAACTTTGCTGTCGCTTGTGTCATAGATTATAAAATTTTTTTTGTAAACTCCGCCGGCTTCAATTTCGCGCCGCAAAATTCTTGCGCAGAGCGAATGAAAAGTACTAATCCAAACTTGTTGTGCAGAAACGCCAATCATTTTTTCTGCGCGATCTTTCATTTCACGCGCGGCTTTATTTGTAAAAGTTATTGCCAAAATTCGCCAAGGCGGAACATCATGTGCCAACAAATTTGCCATTCTGCAAGTTAAAACGCGCGTTTTGCCGCTACCTGCGCCTGCCATTATCAAAAGCGGTCCTTCAAGATAATTTACTGCCTCAACTTGCGGCGGATTCAAGCCTTGCAAAATATTTGTCGAAGGCTTTTGCATTTCGCCCAAATCCATTGATTCAAAAAAAATTTCGTCGTCCTCAAACAAATTTATTCCTCCTAAAAAAAAACTTGGAAGGAAGATGACTCCCTTCCAAGTAGAAAATATTTCCTACTTAATTCTAAAATCGCCGAGTGTGTGATTATCCAGTGTTGCGCGTTTTTCAGTATTGCCTGTGATTTTATAATCCGTGTCGGTAATTTTTTTAGCTGTGCCTTCAATGTAGGCTTCACCTGTCGGCGGCTTAACGCTTGTAACATCTTGAACATAATCGGACAAGTCTGAAATGCTATCGGGATAGCTGCCTTTTTCCATGAAATAAATTGCAATAGCGTTATCGAGCGTGGCTAAGTCGGATTGAATTTTAGCTGTATTTGCTTTTGTAGTCATATCGGTAAAGCGTGGAACTGCAACTGTAGCTAAAATACCGATAACAATAATCATCATGATAATTTCAAGTGTGGCAAAGCCTTTTTGATTCACAAAAAAACCTCCTGCAAAAAAATAGCCTTCAGCCAAAAGCTAAAAGCCATAACTGATAACCTAAAATCCAGATTACTTTTTAGCTGTCTTAACGGCGTTCGCTGTAGAAGTTTTTCCGCTGGTAGTTACAACTTCAGCAATTATGTCCGCAAGAGCAACTTTAACAACATCTAAAACGCTGTTAAAAACTGCATTGTATAAATCGCCGCCGTCAACAACGCCGCGACCATTTTCTGTAATAAAAAATTTTTTTGGCAAGTCGGCAGATTTAACAGCCGCGTCGATTTTGTCGCTGATAAGCGCAGCCAAAGTTTCTTTGTCCATCGTTACACTCTCCTAAGCTGAATTATTTTTTCTGACGTTCGCAAACTTGATTGCCAACCGTGCAACTTGTTTTGCAAGCTGATTGGCATGAAGCCTGACATTCGCCGCAACCGCCGGTTTTCAAAGTTTTGTGCAAAGCTGCTTTGTTGACTGTTTTAATGTGTTTCATTTTAAAATCCCCCTCGATTGGTAAAAATTTTTTCAATTTATTATTCTTGCAAGTTGAAAATTTTCCTGCAAATTATTTATTGGTCTGTGTAAGTTGGTTATAAATAAAATCAGCAAGACCGATTCCGCCGTCAAGAGCCATTTTTTTAGTAAGTTCTTCGTGGTACATATCGCGATAAATATCCATAGCGTTGTCGTCGCCAAAAAGTTCGTCTTTTGGAACAGTTTTCCACATTTCGCTGTAAAGCAATTTTAAATACAAAGCCTCAAGCTGGACGCTGGCGTCGCGAATATCTTTATTGCGCTGTGCAATTTGTTCTTCAGTCATTACGCCGGACTTTTGGGCACGATTGATTCTGTTTTGTGCCTGTTCCAATTCGGCTTGAAAGCGAAGTTCCTCACTTACAACGCGTGCGCCGGGAGTTGCCGAATTTGTTGACTGCATACTTGGCATCAAATTTGCGCCTTCAATTTGCATTTTTATCACCTCAAACTAAATAATCTCAAGCACTGCATGAATTGCGCCGGCAGCTTTAAGTGCCTGCAAAATTGAAATACAATCACGCGGCGTTGCACCAACTGCATTAAGTGCGCCGACCAAGTCATTGACATTTGTAGTTGGTGGCAGGACTATTGAATTTGAAGCCATTTCCTCAACTTCGGTTTCGTCGCTAGGTGTAACAGTTGTGCGTCCTCGACCTAAAGACAGTGGATTTGGTTGCGAAGTATCGAAATTCCTTGCAACGCGAATTGATAAGCCGCCTTGAGTTATTGCACATTCATCAACGCTGACTTCGCCGCCCATAACTATTGTTCCTGTGCGTTCATTAAAGACAACTTTAGCAACATTGTCAGGTCTGATTTCCAAAAGTTCGACGCGCGAAATAAATTCCACAACATTTGAGCGGTAACCGGCAGGAATTACAACATCAATTCTGCCGGGATTTGCGGCGCGTGCAATGTTCATTGGATAGTATGCTGAATTTATTGCATTTGTAATGCGCGTTGCAGTCGTGAAGTCAGGTTGACTAAGGCTTAATGAAATTTGACCGTTCGTGCCTAAATCATCTTCGACAGTTTTTTCAACACTCGCGCCATTTGGCGTTGTGCCGACAGTTGGATAGTTTCTTTGCGCGGTATTATTTGTTCCATTGCCAGCCATAAAGCCGCCGGTTGAAACAGGTCCTTGTGCAACTGCATAAACTTCGCCGTCAGCAGCACGCAGTGGTGTTTGTAAAAGCATTCCGCCTTGAATACTTGACGCGTCTCCCATTGAGCTGATTGTAACATCAATTGTGTCGCCTTCGCGGACAAATGGCGGCAAAGTTGCCGTCACAATAACAGCCGCAACATTGTCAGAATCCAAATCGGCTTGACTTACAGTAATTCCAAAACTGCGTAACATTGAAACAGTTGAGGATATCATCTGCGGAACGTCGTCTGAATCGCCTGTACCATTCAAGCCGACAACTAAGCCATAACCTATAAGTTGGTTGCTGCGTACGCCTTGAACTTTTGCAATGTCTTTAATGCGCGTCGGTGCACTTATTGCAAAGACTGTTTGAGTTGTCAGTGCAATGCAACAAATTAAAGTCAGTAATGTAAAAAATTTTTTCATACAGCCACACTTCCTGCTTGTGAAATCAGAACAAGATATTAAATATCTGCGTCAAAATGCCTTGACGCTGTTTTGCATTTAAAGGTCCCTTGCCGTCAAACTTGATAGTTGCATCTGCCACGCGCGTTGAAGGAACTGTGTTGTTCATTGTAACATCATCGCGCCGAACAATTCCGCGCAGTGTAATTTTGTGTTCATCGCGATTTTGCCAAATTGACTGCGTGCCTTCTACAATCATATTGTCGTGTGGCAAAACTTCAACAACTGTAACTGTAATTTGTCCTGAAAACCTGTTTGTGCCGTTCGCAGTGCCGTTCGCAGTAAAACTATCTTCGCCTGTGGCTCCAAGTGCCTCAATGAAGTGAAAAATTCCTGTGCCGGCTCCAATGTTTACACTGCCTTCTTTGTTGTTTGTGCGTGACATTGAGGAAGATTGTGTTGTACTTTCATTTATGACAATAGTTAAAATATCGCCGACATTGCGTGCTTTTTTGTCTGAAAACATACTCCAGCCGCCGCGCTCATTCCAAAGCGACCTTGCTTCAACTTCGGTTGAAAAATTTATTGATATAAAAGCCGCAATCAACAGCAAGCTAAAAATTTTTTTCAACATTAAAATACCACCTCCACAGTTTGCGCATCAATAATTGTTGCAGATAAAATTTTCTGCGAAGATTCATTTTTAACTTTAATGACTTGACCGATTCTGCCGCGCGACATTGCAACGCCTTTTGCCGAAACTTCCATGCCATTGCGTTTTACAATTATCCTGACAGCCGCGCCGCTGTTTATCACGACAGGTTGCTGAAAATAACTTTTGGCAACAGGCGAACCGGCGCGAATGTACCTGTGTGGAACAAGACCTTTAACTTCGGCAATGTCTTTGCAGTACTCAGTGCGCCCATCAATTTGCACTTCGTCAATCCTAAAATCAGTTTCGCCAACGATTTCCTCAATTCGCAAGTCGTGATTGGCTACAACTACATTGTCAAAAATTTTTACATTTGCCGTGAAGTTAATATCGCGATAAAATCTGCCGCCTATTGAAATTCTAGCGCGAATTGGTGTCATTCCGGAATAGCTTACATTGTTTTGTGGCAAAGTGACTTGAATATCAATCACGCCGTTTGGAACATTGACATCATTTATTGTGCGCATAAATTCAATTTCGTGGCGGCGGTATTCTCCGCGGTTTGCCAAAAAATTTTCAATTTCAGCCTTTGCCATTGCTTCAATTTGTCCGCCCGGAATAATCTGATTTGCAAAAACACGCGGCGAAATTATAAGCAAAATTAACGCCGCGATTGAAATTATTTTTTTCATGTCAATTAACGCTTAAGCTGATTTGCAATTTCCAACATTGAATCAGTAGTTGTAATTGCTTTTGAATTTGATTCATAAGCGCGCTGAGCAATAATCATATTGACCATTTCTTCAGCAATTTGAACGCCGGACATTTCGACAGTTCCCTGCGTCAAAACGCCTGCGCCGTCAGTTCCTGGTTCGCTTACAATAGGTGCACCGGAGGCTGCAGTTTCCAAGAATAAATTTTTGCCGTAAGCATAAAGTCCCTCAGGATTGATAAAACGCGCAATAGTTATTTGACCGATTTCTGTTTGTTGACCGCCGGAAGGAGTATCTGAAACGCGCCCATCATAGCTGATAACTACGCTGTCAAGCGTTGCATTTTGTTCAAGCGTAATGTTTGGCACAAGCAAAAAGCCGTCGCTGGTAACAAGTCTGCGTTGTGAATCCAGCTTGAAGGAGCCGTCGCGCGTATAAGCAGTTGTGCCGTCGGGCAGTTGAACCTGGAAAAAACCCTCGCCCTGAATACCAATATCAGTTGGTCTGTCGGTTGTTTGCAAAGGTCCTTGAACAAAAATTCTGTTCGTGGCGGCAACTCTAACACCCAAGCCAATTTGTAAGCCTTGAGGATATTGCGTCCCATTGCCTGAAGTTCCGCCGGCATCGCGCAGTGTTTGATAAATTAAATCTTGAAATTCTGCGCGAACTTTCTTGTTGCCGTAAGTATTAACATTTGCCAAGTTGTGGGCTACCACGTCCATATTTTTTTGCTGTGCAAGCATACCTGACGCTGCAGACCAAAGTGATCTCATCATAATTAAACAATCCTCCTCAAAATTGAATCGGACTTCCTTGTCACAAAAAATCTCTAAATGTTCTATCGACTAACTGAATTGTAAAGTTAAATTTATTTTAACTGAAAATATTTTTTCTGTAAATAAAAAAAATCCCGATCGAGACCGGGATTGAAAAATTTTTTTACTTACGCAAATTGAGTTGTGCAATGATATCGCGGTAGCGGTTGATGTCTTTTTTGCTGAGGTAGCTTAAAAGGCGACGACGAGCACCAACCATTTTCAACAAGCCGCGACGTGAATGATGATCTTTTTTGTGCTCCTTCAAGTGTTCGGTAAGATAGGAAATTCTTGCTGTCAAAAGTGCGATTTGAACTTCCGGCGAACCTGTATCGCCTTCATGTTTGGCGTACTTTTGCATAATTTCTGCTTTTGATTCTTTGTTCAACATTTGTAAAACTCCTCCATAAACTAAAAAAATTCCTGCAACCAAGTTTGCGTTGGAGAAACGACAAACCGCGTTGAGGTCGATACTTTTGCAAGTTTAGCACAATTAAATTTGTGCGTCAACCAACTTTGCAGGATTAAAAAATTTTTTTTAGAAAACTTCAGCCGGTGATAATTATGAAATTTATTTTGGCTGATTATGTAAAAAATTTTCAGTGCGACGGCAAAATTTGTAATTCGCGCTGTTGCCAAGATTGGCAGGTTCAAGTTGACGCAGAAACTTGGCAAAAATATAAAAATGATTTCGACGCAGATTTTTTAGCCAACTTTGAAACTTCGGCAGAAAATTTGACTGTGATAAAAACTGATACGCAGGGCAAATGCGCTTTTTTAGGCGCGGATTTTTTGTGTAAAATTCAAAAGGCGCACGGCGAAATTTTTTTATCGGCAATCTGTTCAAGTTATCCGCGCGTGACTTACAAAATCAGCGACAAAATTTTTCAGCAGTCAATGACGCTGACTTGTCCTGTCGCCGCAAAATTGATTTTACTGCGCAATGACAAAATAAAATTTATTCCGACTGAAAATTATTCTGCGCGAATGATTGTTGATTTTACAGACAGAATCGACAACGCAGAAAATTTTTTGCAGTTACAAAGTTCGGCAATTGAAATTTTGCAGGACAGAAATTTTTCAATCAATAAACGCTTGAAAAAGCTTTGCAAATATTTCGGCGCAGAAACTTTTGATAATTTCGACGCTGAAAATCACGCAAAAACTTTGATTGAAATTTTTGCCGAAATGTACAACGCAAAATTGACTGAACAAAATAAAAAATTTCTGCGCGAAAGTTATTTAAAAAATCGAAGTTGGACTTCGGAAAGTGAAATTATTTTTGAAAATTACTTGGTGAATGAATTTTTTATGCGCTGTTATCCGCACGCATTTTTGGCTGACGACAAAGTCAACTGCAGAATTTTTGTCACGGCGTTTAAAGTTTTGCAATTTGCGTTGATTTTGAATATAATTGCGCGGCAGTCGTTCACGGCGGAAGATTTGATAAATTTGATTTGCGCTGTGAGTGATATGTTGGATCACAGCAAAGGCGGAATGGACGCAATAAAAAATTTTGCCTTGCGCTGTGACGACAAAAATTTTTCTGACTTGATGTTGGAGGATTGATAATTTGCAAAATGTTTTGATTGTAAAGTTGAGCGCGATTGGCGATGTAATTCACGCGCTACCTGTTAGCTACGCTATCAAGGAAACTTTTCCAAACGCAAAGGTTACTTGGATTGTCGAGCCGCCTGCTTATGACTTGCTGAAAATGAATCCCTGCGTTGATAAAATTATTTTGTTTCAGAAAAAAGACTTCAAAACGCCGAGCGGTTTCCTGAAAAAATTTTTTCCATTCAAGGCTGAAATTCAAGCCGAAAGTTATGACGCAGTTTTGGATTTGCAAGGCTTGTTCAAGTCGGCGGCGATTGCTTACTTTGCAAAATCAAATATCAAACTGGGCATTTGCGATATGCGCGAATTTAGCGACAAAATTTCAAAGCCTGTTATCGGCGAACATTCGCAAGGACACATTGTCGAAAGGTATTTAGATACAGCACGTGCTTTAGGTTGCAAGGTCAATGAAATTAAATTTCCGCTCGAAGTTCCTGAAACTGAACAGAAAAAAGCTGACGCAATTTTTAAGCAAGCAGGTTTTTGTGAAGGCAACAACTATGCAATTTTTGCAGTCGGCGCAAACTGGGCTAACAAGCGTTGGACTGTTGAAAATTTTGCAAAAGTTAGCGACTGGCTTTATGACAAAAAAATTATTCCTGTTATGATTGGCGGCGGTGATGTTGATTTAAATCGCGCAGCCGAAATTGAATCACTTACCGAAATTCCGCCGATAAATCTTGTCGGCAAAACAAATTTAATACAACTCACGCACATTATTAAAAATTCAAAATTTATGCTTGGCGGCGATACAGGACCTGTGCATTTAGCGGCAGCACTTGACGTGAAAACTTTTATGCTAATGGGACCGACTGACGCTGTCAGAAATGGTGCTTTCGGGCAAGCTGAAAATGTTATCGAAGTTCCGCGCGATTGCAAAGGCTGTTGGAAACGCACTTGTCCTAAAAATGAAGACTGCTTAGAAGTGATCACCGCCGCGCAGGTTCAAGATAAACTGATTAGCAACTTAAAAAACTAATCAGCTAAAAAAGTTGAAATGAAAAAATAAAAATGTTATACTTTGCGACTGTTGAAGGAAGGCGAAATTAAAAATGGCTGAAATTAAAAAAATTGGTTTCATCGGCACAGGAATTATGGGCGCGGCAATGGCAGGGCATTTAATGGACGCAGGTTTTGAAGTCAGCGTCTACAATCGCACGAAGTCGAAGGCGCAAAATTTAATCGACAAAGGCGCACATTGGTTTGAAACTGCCGGCAAGTGCGCTGAAAATCAAGATGTCGTCATAACTATTGTCGGCTATCCTAAAGATGTTGAGCAGATTTATTTGTCTGAAGGCGGAATTATCGATTCTGCAAAAGCCGGAGCTTATTTGGTCGATATGACAACTTCATCGCCTGTTGTTGCTGAAAAAATTTTTGCGGCGGCTAAAGCTAAAAATCTGAACGCACTTGATGCGCCTGTAACCGGCGGCGACATTGGCGCAAAAAATGCTGCGCTTACAATTTTTGTCGGCGGCGAAGAATCTGCGTTCAACGCTGTAAAACCTGTTTTTGAAGTACTAGGTAAAACTATTGTCTATGAAGGTACAGCCGGCGCAGGACAAAAAACCAAGGCTTGCAATCAAATTGCTATTGCCGGCGCGTTGGCTGGCGTGTGTGAGGCTTTTGCTTATGCTAAAACTTCAGGCTTGAATGTAGAGAAAGTTTTTCAGGCAATTTCGACAGGTTCGGCGGCAGGTTTTCAAATGTCAAATGTTGCGAAAAAAGGCTTGGATGGCGACTTCAATCCAGGTTTTATGCTAAAACATTTCGGCAAAGATTTAGCAATCGGTCTTGAAACTTCAACAGCATACGGCGCGTCTTTGCCTATCTTGGCAACTGTTTTACATGAAGTCAGAAAAATGGAAGCCGAAGGTAAAGGTTCAGAAGGTACTCAGGCTTTGCTGAAATATTATGGCGTAGTTTAGTAGACTTTAGGCTTTTTGCTGATAGCTAACAACTAAAACAACCGAAGGGAGTTTTCTATTTTGTTGGAAGAATTTAAAAAATTTATAATGCGCGGCAATGTTGTCGATATGGCAACAGGTGTTATTATCGGTGCGGCGTTCGGAAAAATTGTTTCATCGTTCACAGCTGATATTTTAATGCCACCGCTCGGACTTTTGCTCGGCAAGGTTGACTTTTCAAATTTGTATATCAATCTGTCGAGCGTGGATTATGAATCAATCGCGGCTGCTAAAGAAGCCGGCGCACCGGTCATTGCTTATGGCGTATTTTTAAATACCTGTCTTGACTTTTTAATTGTAGCTGCTGCAATTTTCCTGCTGATTAAACAAGTCAACAGATTTATGCCTAAGCCGCCGCCTGCAAAGGAACCGCGCCTTTGCCCTTACTGCAAGGAAACTGTTAATGATGAGGCTGTTAAATGTT